>JAWOFY010000105.1:0-7643 GCA_046497285.1 Candidatus Hydrogenedentota bacterium | reverse complement strand
TGGTGGATGGCAATGTGAAACGGGTCCTCGCGCGGCTGTACACCATCGAAGAGAGCATCGACAGCGGTTCGGTGTCCGCCCGGCTCTGGACGTTGGCGGGAACCCTGGTCTCCAAGGGTTATCCCGGCGATTTCAACCAAGCGCTGATGGAATTGGGCGCGCGCATTTGCACACCCAAACAGCCGGACTGTCCGGGCTGTCCCTTGCGGCGGCAATGCGACGCCTACGCCGCGGGCATCGCCGAAGCCCTGCCGGTGCGCCGCGCGCGTAAGACGGTTCCCCACAAGGAACTCGCCGTGGCGGTCATACACCGCCGCGGGCGCTATCTTATTGTCAGGCGTCCCCCCAACGGCTTGCTGGGCGGTTTATGGGAGTTCCCCAACGGCCCCTTGGAGCCTGGCGAAGACCATGGCCGGGCAGTGGAGCGAATCGCGGCGAACCTCGTCGGATTAAGTGTGAAGCCGGGCAAATTGGTGGCGTCCGTCAACCACGCCTATTCCCACCTCAAAGTCACCATGACCGTCTACGGTTGCGAAACGGCGGAGGGCGAGGTGGCGCTTCGCGAGCACACCGCTTTCCAATGGGTGCTCCCCAGCGCGTTTGAGCAATACGCCTTCCCCAAGGCTCACCACAAGTTCCTCCATCTGCTTCAGGGGCAGACCTCGCTCCGGCGGGAGACCTAATCCCGCCGTAACCCTTATTTACTGAATAACCCATATAACACAAAAAGCACGCAGACATGTTTTTGTTCAAAAGAAATATTAGATTACCTGCTGAATATCTGCTAAACTTATGTCTGAGGTGGGAACCTGACCAATAACTAACCGCAAGGAGTAGCGCGCTGAATGGGGTTAGCGACCCTTGGGCCCAAGCCCCGAGTTGGAACATCCAAAACACATCACACATCCTGGCAGAAAGCCAAAAATTATGGAGAAAAAGGAAAATGCGCACCAGTAAGAGAGGGTTTACCCTCATTGAGTTGCTTGTAGTGATCGCCATCATCGGGATATTGGCGGCGATTTTGTTGCCGGCGCTGGCCCGCGCCCGCGAGGCGGCCCGCCGGGCGAGCTGCGCCAACAATCTGCGTCAGTTCGGCCAGATCTTCAAGATGTACGCCAACGAGTCTAGTGGCGAACTGTGGCCCTCAACCCAACAGTCCTACCTCCAACACTCCTCCGATGCCTTCGGGTTCAAGGGAGAATCGCTCTACCCGGACTACTGGACGGACGTCAGCCTGAAGATCTGTCCGTCCGATGCCCGCGCCTTTTCGGACGAATGGGGCATGGACGACGACCTGCAAGCCCAGTTCCGGGAGATGACACAGTATCAACAGCAACAGGGCATTCAGGATACCTTCGTATGCCAGAAGACCAACGCGGCCTTCCTCTCGCACCCTGTCTCCTATGTATATTTCCCAGTGGCGACCCGCACCATTTCGCAAATCGTGGACGCGGGGGACACCATGGTGATGTGGGTGCATACCTTCGAGACCGATCGGATCTCCACGCCCGCCGGTGAAGTTCAAGAATGCGCAGCGGGCCGCGAAGGCTTCGGCTCGGTGGAGGTGTTCACCGACAAGGGCATGAGCGACCTGCCCTCCGGTGAAATCCGTGACATGACAGGCGGTTGGTGGGTTGACTACAGCAACTTCTTCCTGGACGACGACGGTTCAGAACTTCCAGACACCTATGCGCGGCTACGGGAAGGCATCGAGCGCTTCTTCATCACGGACATCAACAATCCGGCCGCGGGCGCCGAAGCGCAAAGCAGCATTGCTGTTATGTGGGATAGTTGGGCCATGGAGGCTGGCAATCAGGCCAAGCGGTCGAATCCGTTGACCTTCAATCACATGCCGAGCGGCAGCAACGTCCTTTACATGGACGGCCACGTGAATTTCGTCCGCTACAACGAGCAGTATCCCATCCAGTGGCCATCGGGAGACGAGGTCCATCAGAACGCCGTTGGACGCGAAGCGCATCGAATCATCCCGGTCATCTCGGGCTATGGTTGATCGGAGCGCCGCCGGCCTTTGAAATGCCGGCGCGAGGCGTGAGTTTTGGGCTGGCGCAGGCTTGGGGGCATAGGCCTGCGCCAGCCCATGTGTCAACTATACTTAGTGTTATACACACAACAAATGGATAATCGCGGGACCTATTCCGGGGGCCTCAAAACGAGTGTGACGGGCGGCGATGTACAAAAAACATTATCGGCCGGCACTAGCCACAATGCGCTCAACGGGAAGCAAGGTAAACAAGACGGGGAGAGGCGTAGACGGATGGATAGACGATCCTTTATGAAGACTACGGGGACAGCGTTCACAGGCGCGTTCGTGGCCACTCAGATGGGTGGGGAGAAACGCGCGGCGGCGGATGGAAGCGGGCCCAATGTATTGATGATTACCTGTCACGATATCGGCCAGCATTTATCTTGTTACGGCGTTGATTCCGTTCAGACCCCCAACCTCGATCGACTCGCGGGCCGAGGCGTCCGTTTTGATAACTGTTACTCCACCGCCCCTGTGTGTTCCCCCGGGCGGGCCAGCCTTTTCACGGGCCGTTATCCGCAGTCCAATGGGCTCATGGGATTGACGCACAGTCCGTGGTGGTGGAGCCTGCACGCGTCCGAGACCCATTTGGCCGAACTGCTGCGGGATGCGGGCTACGAGACCTATCTGGTCGGGTTATCCCACCTTGGCCGAACGGCCGAGGGGTTAGGCTTTGAGCACCGTTTGTCCCCTCAATCGGATGCACAAGAAACCGTCCAAGAGACGTGCAATCTCATTCGCAATGGAACAAACCACGATAAGCCATTCTATATACAGGCGGGATTCCGCGAGACCCATCCGTCATCCTTTGATTACGAAAGACGAGACACCGAGAAAGGCCTGCATGTGCCGGGATGGCTGGAACCCACCGAGGCGATGGAAGAGGATCTTGCGGTCTTTCAAGGCACGATACAGTACTTCGACGAACGAGTCGGCGAAATCCTTGACGCGTTGGAACAGAGTGAAGTCCGGGACAACACCCTTGTAATTATGACCTCCGACCATGGAATGGGGTATCCCGGCGCGAAATGGACCCTCCGTAAAGCAGGCGTGGAAGTTCCTCTTATCCTTCACTATCCCGATTCCACGCTCTCCGGAGGGAAAATCTTCCACGATGTCATCAGCAACGTCGACGTCCTTCCCACGTTGTTTGACTACCTCGGACTGGAGCCGCCGGGCAATGTGGAAGGTTATAGTTTTCGGCAACTGATTGACGGTGACACGGAGGAAGGGCCCCGCCGCGAGGCCTACTCCCAATACACCGTCGACATGCGTAGGAACAATGAATCACGAAGCATTATTACGGAGCGCTACCACCTGATTCGCTATTTTTCGCAAGGCCGGGCGGTCAGCTATCCGACCGGCGTCGATCCGCGCGAGCACCGAGGCCACGTCGCCCGTCCTTCTACCACCGGGACGCGGCCTTTTGCGCAGCTCTACGACCTCGAAAATGACCCCTATGAATTGCAAGATATCGGGGGGGAAGAGGAAAATGAAGCCATCGTGGCGGACCTTTCAAAACGGCTGCTGGCATGGATGCGCGATGTCGACGATCCGCTTCTGGGTGGTCCCGTCCGTCAACCATACTACGAACGATCCATTGAGGATCTGCTGGAAAAAGGGGATGGCTAAAACCAGCCGTCCCGCGAGCGCGTTGCAGGATGCCTTTAAGCGTAAAAGGCGTGGTGGTTACGTAAATCGGCATACGAGCGATTGAGACGTCTCATTCCACGGAAAGGAGCAGAGTATGAAGAAGAACACAAGCCGCCGCAGTTTTCTGAAGACGAGCGTGGCGGCGGCCACGGCAATGGCGCTTCCATCCAGTGTGTTGGCTGCCGATGGCGCCCTCGAAGCCAATGGCCGCGTAAAGATTGGGCGCGACGACCTTGCGGGCAGGGCCGCCGTAAGTATAGAGGGGCAAGAAGCCTTCGTCTACCGATACGGCCCCGAAGCCGGCCTGGCGCACTACTATCCCGTGCGGAGTCCCGAAGGGAAATCGATGACGGTCCAATTTCCGGATCGGTTCCCGCATCACCGCTCCTTTTGGTTCGCCGATCAGGTGGCGCTCGAAGGCCATTCCAACGTCCATTTCTACAACGCGTGGCATTCCCGGGAGGAAGCCGAGGACGGGACGCTCCTTTTCCCGCATCGAATCCGTCATGATCAATGGCTGGATATTGAAGAACGGGAGGATGCGTTGCGCATCGAAAAGAAGCTCCTCTGGGAGATGGACTACGATACACCCGTGCTTGATGAACATCGGGACATGCGGGTTCGCGCGCTAGGGGATGGCGAGTACTTTTTGGACATTACGTTCACCGTCACGGCCGCCTACGGCGATGTGACCTTCGACAGTGACTGGAGCCATTACGCGTGGCCGTACATCCGAATGAACGAAACGTTCAATGTGGAAGAAGGCGGCGGACGGATCGTCAACTCCGAAGGCGGCGTCAATCAAGAAGGGACGGACCAACAAGAAGCCGTGTGGGTGGATTATTCGGCCACGGCTGATGACGAGACCGCGGGCCTGGCGATATTCAGTCATCCCGATAACGAACAACCGCATCAATGGCTTACGCGGGACTATGGGTGCTTCGGTCCCCGGCGGATTGATGAGCTTTGGGGAGACCCCTTTACGCTTTCAGAAGGCGAGTCCATGAGCAGGCGCGTGGGCGTCCTCGCGCATCGGGGAGACGTCGAAGGCGGACGCGTTGAAGAACGATACGAGGCCTATGTCGGAGGCGAACTCTAAGGGCCGGCCATGGTTTTCGACACCCAGCCTCGGGACAAGGAGGTTCCAAGTTTCCACTAGGGTTGACACCATGGCTCGAAAGGTCTAGTTTGGAGGCAGAAAGCTTCACATGCAACCATGGCGCAACCCTTCATTTGAGGACTATTAAGGAAAGGAGCAAACATGAGTAAGCACACGAGCCGCCGTAGTTTTTTGAAGACCAGTGTGGCGGCGGCAGCCGCGCCGATGATTCTGCCATCGGGGGTGTTGGCCGCCAACGGCGCCCCCGGCGCCAATGACCGCTTTGTGATGGCGTCCATCGGCGCGGGCCGCCAGGGGGGCGGCGTTACATCGCGATTCGCCGGCTATGATGACGTGGTCGTGGCTGCGGTCGCCGACGTGCATCTGGAGCGGGCGGAAGCCCTCGCGGAAAGTGTGGGCGGCGCGGATGTCTACCAGGATTACCGCGAGCTGTTGGAACGCGATGACATCGACGCCGTGGTCGATGCCACGCCGGACCATTGGCGGGCTACCGTCGGTATTCATGCCGTCCAGGCGGGCAAGGATGTCTACGGCGAGAAACCGATGGGCCTGACCGTCCACGAGGGACGCCAAGTGGTCAAGGCGGTGCGCAACAACGAGGCCGTCTATCAGACCGGTAGTCAGCAACGTTCAATGGACCCCAATTACGATGCCTGCATGTTCGTGCGCAACGGCCGTCTGGGCAAGATTGAGCGCGTGATTGCAAGCAACTATCCGAGTCCCTGGAGCTTTGGGATGCTGGGAGAAGAGATTCCCGAGGAATTGGACTGGGACATGTGGTGCGGGCCGGTGATGCCGGTGGCCTACCACAACGACGGCCTGTACACCCAGCGCGGCCAACCCGGCTGGATCTCCATTCGTGAGTTCTCCGGCGGTGAAGTGACCGGCTGGGGCAGCCACGGCTTTGACCAGATTCAATGGGCCTTGGGCATGGACGATAGCGGCCCCGTCGAGGTGTGGACCGAAGGCGAGCCGTTTAATCCGCCCACGTATACGGAGCCGGAAGGCCGCGCCCGAGGCGATGAGCAATGCGCCGCGCCCAAGGTCTTCATGCGCTATCCCGGCGATATCATTATGGAGTTGGGCGACGGGCCTAATGGCGGTGGACGGATCATCGGCGAAGAGGGTTCAATTTCCATCAACCGCAATCACTACGCCTTTGATCCCGAGGAACTCGGCGAGGAGCCCCTTGAAGATCCCGAGGTCGTGCTGGAGTACAGCGAACATCATTACCGCAACTTCTTGGATTGCATCCAGTCCCGCGAGCGGCCCATCGCGGACGTGGAGATCGGCCATCGGTCGGCCACGGTATGCCATCTCGTCAACATCGCGCGCTGGGTAAGCCAGGTCACTGGCGAAACCGGCCAGCACCTTGAATGGGATCCGGTGGAAGAGCGCTTCACGAACAGCCAGTGGGGCAACCACTTCCTGAATCGCCCCCGGCGTCAAGGATACGAGCTGCCCGACGTGGACTAAACTCAACAGGCGCAGCGTCTGAAAGCTGGAGTCAAACAACCATGGATGGATCACGACAGGCCGAGGCCTCCTTCAGTCCATCCATGGTTGTTCTTGTTTGCCGCGCCGGATTCTTGAACCCTTCACAGTGCACTACTACATGGAGATCGCGCATATGAACAACGCATGGAGCCGCCGCACATTCATGAAAACCGCCTCGTTGGCGCCCGTCGGCGTGTGGGCAAGCCTTCGCGCACGCGAGGCGTCGGCCCAAGAGCCTATCGAGCGGGTTGGGGATCCCAAGATCAAGCTGAGCGTGAACGCCTACTCGTTCAATACGCTGCTTCGGGAAGGGGAAATGGACCTCTTCGATTTGCTGGAGTATTGCGCCGAAACGGGGTTTGACGCAGCCGATCCCACGGGCTATTACTGGCCGCCGGGCTATCCCGACGTCCCGAGCGATGAATACATCGCGGAGTTCAAGTTGCGCGCGCACCACCTCGGCCTCGCCCTCAGCGGAACGGGAGTCCGAAACGATTTCACTCGCGCGGACGCCGCCAGCCGGGAAGACGACATCGAGTTGACGAAACGCTGGATCCAGGCCGCCGCGAAGATGGGCGCGCCTGTCATCCGCGTCTTTGCGGGCCACGCCTGGGACGAGGAAGAAGAGGACTGGGACCGCGTCGCGGAGGAGCGGGTGGCGCCCGCCTTCCGGGAATGCGCGGCGTATGGCGAAGAGCACGGCGTGATCGTGGCCGTGCAAAACCACGCCCACTTCCTGCGCTCCGCCAAGGAGATTCTTCGCATCATGGAACTGGTGGATTCCCCCTGGTTCGGCCTGGTCTGCGACACCGGGAGCTTCATCACCCCGGATCCCTACGAGGATATCGGCCAAGTCATCCCCTACGCCGTGAACTGGCAACTTAAGGAACGCATTCACGACGGCGCCGGCGGCCGCGAACGCATTGACCTGGTCCGCCTCATGGAGATCGTGCGGGAACAAGGCTACCGCGGCTACATGCCCATCGAAACGCTGCCCTCGGGAGACGAACCGTACGACCCGCATACGCAACTCCGCGCGTTCGCGGCCGAAACGCGCGAGGCCATCGCCGCGACCGCGTGAGCACACGCTTGACACTTTGCCAGACCTTCAACACTCACAGGTTGAATGCTCCAACTACCCCCGCTGAATACACAGGAGAGACAACAATGAAGCCTACGTTTAAATGCCCGCTCGTGACGAAGAGGCAGTTGTTTTCTGCGGCGTTCGTATTTGTGTGTTTAAGTCAGGCGATGGCGCTTCCAGAGTCCACCAATGAACTCATCTATGGAGAGGGGGATGCGATCTACAGCGCTGAGATCGATCAATGG
>JAWOFY010000455.1:0-6649 GCA_046497285.1 Candidatus Hydrogenedentota bacterium | reverse complement strand
GCTTTTCCAGGTGTTCCGCCAGCTTTTTGGGATCCGTTTTGGTGTAATCCTTCTCGATGACCGTGTTTACGCATTCCTGAAGCAGCTGATCCATCGGCTTTTTGAGATGCTGGAAGAACGAGGGAGGCGCCACCACCACCAGGCGCTCGAACTCGTTTCTTGCGTGGGCATGGTGAAGGGCGCTTGCGATTTCGCGGGCGAACCGGCCGGCTTCGTGCTTCTTGGGGTCCGTGGGCTCGACCATTGAGCCATGTCCTCCGCCGGCGCCGGCGTAATGGCCGTGGCGATCGCGTTTGAGCTGGCGGCGCGGCTCACGGCTTTCGGGGTGGTCGTATTCGCGCAAGAGTTGGAGGGTTTTGTTTCCGGGTGTTTTCGAGTACAGGCGTGCTGTGCTCGCGTTGGCTACCAGATACCAGGTCCTATCCATAGCCGCACTCCCTTTGGTTGTTGGGGTTGGATCGTCCCGAAAATGGTTTATTGGATAAGGTGTTACGCTTCGGTGGGTCTCCTTTCCCGCGTGTCGCGGATTGTTGAACAACCAAACTGTCCACGCCTCTAATGTGGCATGCCGCCGCGCTGTTGTCAAGTGTCTTCCAAGGCGCGCTACGCCACCTTCGGCGTAACCGTTTTCATGAGGGGGATATTCCGAGGTGGCATAGGCGGGGCCATCCTGTATAGAATACGGGGCGCCAAGAGAGAAAACTTTCCGTGGGGGCTGAAACTTGGCGGCGATACCGGCTTTTTGAGTCCATCCAACTGACTATCCAATGGGAGACACACCCTATGTTTCGCGGTTCCTTCGTGGCTTTGGCCACCCCATTCAACACGAATCATGAAATCGATTTCGAGGCGTACGGCCGCCTGATTGATCGCCAGATCGAACAGGGCACTCAGGGCCTCGTGCCTTGCGGCTGCACGGGCGAGGCCGCCACGCTTGACCATGACGAGCAGGAGGAGTGCATCCGCTTCACCATCGAGCGCGCGGCGGGCCGCGTGTCCGTCATTGCGGGGACCGGCTCGAACAACACACAGGAAGCCCTGCGGCTGACGGTGGCCGCCAAGAAGGCGGGCGCGGACGGCGCGCTGCTTATCACGCCGTACTACAATAAGCCCGTGCCCGCCGGCCAGATCGCGCACTACCGGACCATCGCGGAAGAAGTCGATATCCCTATCGTACTGTACAACGTACCCGGCCGCACGGGGACCAACATGCAGCCGGACACGGTGGCCGAACTCAGTGAGATCGAGAATATCGTGGCGATCAAGGAATCCTCCGGCGGCGTGGATCAGGCGGCGCAAATCATGAGCTTGAGCGACATTACCGTCTTGTCGGGCGACGATTACCTCACCATGCCGATGATGGCTCTGGGCGGCCAAGGGGTCGTCTCGGTCGCGGCCAACGTGGTCCCGAAACACGTGGCCCATCTCGTGGACGCCTGCCTCAACAACCAGATGGAAAAAGCGCGCGAGCTGCATTATGAGCTGCTGCCGCTCTTCAAGGGATTGTTCATCGAGACCAACCCCATCCCACTGAAGAGCGTCCTGGCTAGGATGGGGCTGTGCGAGGATGTCGTGCGGCTTCCGCTCACGCCGCTTCCGGCGGAGAAGGCTGACAAGCTGGACCCCATACTCAAAGGCTTAGGGCTGGTCTGACGGGAGGCCGGTGAGATCAGTGTCGGGAGCAGGGAGTTCCAGGGCGGTCGGTTGCCCCTCCTTCATCGTTAAATGTAGCGCGCCAACGGACTTCTACAAGTCGCTTCGCTGTAAGGCGCCTTTGGTAACGGTGGCATTTCGCGCTGATTCCCAATTTGAGGCGACGTGGCCATTTTGGGGACTTTCCGCAGGGCGATTCGCGCTATTGCAAACGTTGCGCACTCTTGCGTACTATACCCCGCACTCGCCTGCGGTGGGCCGAGTCATTTGGTGAAGGTTGGGAGGAGTATGCCTGATGAATAGGAAAGTGTTGGCAGTCGTAATCATTGCGATCGTTGTGGCTTTTGCGTTTCCCCTGTCGAATTTGGTAATCGCCTTGCCCGAAAGCCCTCTGGCTGAACACGAGACGGACGACCCGCTCGAGGCCGATGTGGTGGCGATTCTGGAGAATAAGTGCACCCAGTGCCATTCCACCGAGGGGCAGAAGCCGTGGTACGCCGCCTTACCCCCTGCGAGCGGCGTCATCGAAGTGGATATCGAGGATGGCGGAAAGAACCTCGACTTGATCCGGGAGTTTGATGGAGCCGGGCCCGTACCCGAGGTTGCGCTGGCGAAGATCGAGTATTCCACGCAGTATGGGGACATGCCGCCGAAGGAATACTTAGCGTTGCATTGGAACCATATTCTTACCCAAAGCGATAGGGACACGCTCATGGAGTGGATCCACCGGGAGCGCGTGGCGCATTACGCCACGCCGGGTAATCCGCCTGAAGTGATGAGGGAGACGCTGCAACCGCTTCCCGAGGAGCATGGCCAGGACCTGGCCAAGGCTGAGCTGGGTGACAAGCTGTTTCACGATGTGCGCCTGTCCCGCAACAATACCGTGTCGTGCGCGACGTGCCACGATCTGGCGACGGGCGGCACGGATCGGTTGCCGGTATCCCTCGGCATCGAGCGTCAGCGGGTCCCCGTGAATTCGCCCACGGTATTCAACGCGGGCTTCAACATCGAGCAGTTCTGGGACGGCCGCGCGGAAAGCCTCGAGGACCAAGCGAGCGGCCCGGTGACCAATCCCTCCGAGATGGATTCAAGTTGGGAACAAGCGATGGGGAAGCTCGTGGACGATGCCGCGTTCACCGAGGAGTTCGAGGCGGTTTATCCAGACGGGTATAGCGCCGCCAATCTTGAGGATGCGATTGCGGCCTTCGAGCGCACCCTCCTCACGCCATCGCCTTTCGACGCCTACCTCAAGGGGGACGAGGACGCGCTGACTGAGGAACAAGTTCGCGGCTACGCGTTGTTCAAGGAGCATTCGTGCGTCATGTGTCACGCAGGTGTGAATATCGGTGGCCAGTCCTTCGAACTTATGGGGCTGCGCGGCGACTATTTTGGGGATCGCGATCAGGAAATCGCGGACGCTGACTATGGCCACTACAATGTCACCGAGGATGAGTACGACCGTCACCGCTTTAAGACGCCCACGTTGCGCAACGTGGCGCTTAGCTCCCCCTACATGCACGACGGCACGGTGGACACAATGGAGGAAGCCGTGGACGTGATGATGGAGTACATGGTGGACGATGTCCTGTCCACGGATGAACGCGGCGCCGTCGTGGCGTTTCTGGAATCGCTGACCGGCGAACTCGGTGGCGTGTCGCTGGATGACGAAGAGGCGATGCGCGAAGCCGCTCCCGAGTGGCGCGCGGACCACACCCAGCGATAAGGATATGACCAGAGCGTCCCGATGTTAGGCGCTTGGATACGAATCAAACATCCCCCGTTGTTGCAGCAACGGGGGATGTTTCATCTCTAGTAGGGCGCCCAGCCTAAACCTGATGACCGCCGAAGTGAACGGGCCAGGAGGTGGCATGGCCTTCCAGGCCCTGAATCACGGGCTGGAAGCCCGCGCCACCTCAAGATCAAGGCACAACGAACCGGCGCTACCCACAATTTTAGAATGGAACGAGGACTAACGCTGCTCATCCGTCGAGACTGATCGTGATGGTCTTGGGTTCGGTGTAGCTATGTAACGCGAGCTGACCGAGTTCGCGCCCTTGGCCGGACATCTTGTGCCCGCCAAAGGGAGCCGCCGCGTCGAACTTGTCGTAGCAGTTGACCCATACCGTGCCCGCGCGGAGCGCGTGCGCGGTGCGGTGCGCCTTGCTCAGGTCACGCGTCCACACCGCCGCGGCAAGCCCGTAGAAGGTGTCATTGCCGCGTTGGATTACCTCGTCGAAATCCTTGAACCGCATGATGTTCATCACCGGTCCGAAGATCTCATCTCGAGCGACAGACATGCTGTCCGTCACATTGGTGAACACGGTGGGACGGATGAAGTAGCCGCGGCTTCCCTCCCGGCCGCCGCCAGTGAGACATTGCGCGCCCTCCTTCTTGCCCGCCTCAATGTAATGCATGATCTTGTCGAACTGCTGCTGATCCACTTGCGGACCCTGCTCGGTATCGGGCGAGAAGGGGTCGCCGATTTTTCTTTTCTCTGACATCTTAGTGAGCCGGTCCACTAACTCGTCGTGGATACTGTCCTCCACCAGCAGCCGAGAGCCCGCACAGCAGACCTGGCCTTGATTGAGGTACAACCCGATAAACGCGCCTTGCGCCGCTGCGTCGAGATCGGCGTCTTTAAAAATGATGTTTGGACTCTTGCCGCCAAGCTCGAAGGTGAGGCGTTTAAGCGTGGGCGCGGCGTCGCTCATGATCTGCTGCGCCGTCTTGTATTCGCCGGTAAACGCGACCTTATCCACATCGGGATGCTTGACGATGTGTTCGCCGGTATCGCCATAGCCAGGCAAGATGTTGATTACGCCGGGAGGAAAGCCCGCCTCCAACGCCAGTTCGCCAGCGCGTAAGGCGGTTAGTGGCGTCTGTTCCGCAGGCTTAAGCACGCTCGTGCAGCCCGCCGCCAACGCCGGACCCCACTTCCAGGACAGCATTAACAGCGGGAAGTTCCACGGAATGATTTGCCCGCATACGCCCACCGGCTCCCGGCGAATGTCCGTGAAGTAGTTGCCGCGCACGGGCACAGTGTCGCCTTCGATTTTGTCGGCCCAGCCCGCGTAGTAGCGGAACACATCGATGACCAGGGGCAGGTCGACATTGCGGCTTTCAGCGATGGGTTTTCCATTGTCCAGCGTCTCCAAGGCGGCCAGTTCGTCAATGTGTTTTTCCAGTAGCTCCGCGAGCCGGTACAGGCACGCGCCGCGGTCTCGGGCGTCCATCTTCGCCCAGTCACCATGTTGCAGTGCCAGGCGGGCCGCCCTTACGGCGGCATCCACATCGTCTTGTTGAGCGTACGCGACGTTGGCGATCTTTTCCTCGGTGGCGGGATTAATCGTGTCGAAGGTCTTGCCACTCGCGGCGTCCCGGAATTCCCCACCGATAAGCAAACGCGTTTGGCGCACGTGGCTGAGAGCCTGTTCGGGACTTGTGGCGACAGCGGAAGTCGACATGATGCAGCTCCTTTCGGTGATTGCGTTGGGGCTTCCCAACATTTTGCCCGATTCGTAAAAGGAGGGAGCTTCCCGTACCAGCGCGCACGCAAACAAACCCCGCGTTCAGCCTATCCCCCAAGAGATCCCATCTCCCAAAGCTCCAGGAAAACCACCGGCTACGGGGCGGTATCCATGCCATCGCATGCCGCCAGTAAGGTCATCACATTCCTCTCTCTCCCTAAAACGAATCTATTGTAAGTAACTCTGAAAAACACGTCAATAGATACGCGCTCTTATAGTTTTTGCGGGTACAAAGGGCAGCAGAACCTTCTTCTTTATGGCTTCGGGGTTTCGGCCTCCCTGCGACGAGTCGCCATTTGCGTTATTGGGCCGGGATGCTTACACTGCATTTCTTATGTTGAAGCCTCATCATCGTCAATACTTGGCTGCGTACTTTCTTGATTTCGCGCTCATAACCGCCTTCACGGCGATGCCGTTCTTCATTTTTGATCACCTCGGCGGCGGAGCGGCGATGTCCGGCAGTATCGCGGCGTTTGAATCGGTTTGCTATGCGGCGGTGTGCCTGGGTTCGACGCGATTCTTGGGCAAGGTGAAGAACGGCTTGAACTGGGCGCGGGTTGGAGCGGCGGGCTTCGGCCTCATATTCCCGCTGGCGATGTTTTGCCGGGACCCGTATTCGTTCGCGGTTGTGGCGCTGGCGGGCTTGACGTTCCGGGGGCTGTTCTGGCCCTCGATGCAAGCCTGGATCGGCGCGGAGCCTAACCCCGCGCTGCGGACCCGGCGCATCTCGCACTACAACGTGGCGTGGACCCTCGGCCTGGCCACGGGACCGCTCGCGGCGGGGCCTTTGTATGACTTGGATTACCGGCTGCCTTTTATCGCCGTGTTTGTGGCGGCCGGATTGGCTTTCGTGATGGTGCTTACCCTGCCGGACGAACGCCGCTATTACGGCGCTGTCCCCCCGACGCCGGATAACCCCTATCACGCCAAGCAGGATCGCGCCAGCGAACTCTACCTCTACAGCGCCTGGTTCGCTAACATGGTGGGGTGGTCCATGGTGGGCGTCATGCGCTCCGTGTTTCCCAAGCGGGTGGACGATCTGGTGGAAGCCGGCGAGTTGGTGCTATTCACGGGCGGACTGGATGTCCAGGCCTTGCCGTTTCAAGCCGCCACGCAATTCTCGTGGGTCGCGTTTATGTTGTACCTGTCCCGGGCGGGCATTTCGCTGGCCATGGGGTGGACCACGCGCTGGCATCATCAATTCTGGTTGGTGGCTGTGTCGCAATTGGCCGCCGGCGTTGCGTTTTGGGGACTTGGCATGACCCAAAGTTTGACCGTCATGATGGTGTGCTGCGCCGTTGTGGGCGTTAACGGCGGCGTCTGCTTCTTCGCCAGCATGTACTACAGCGTGGCCAATCCCCTACGGAAACACAAACGGGCCGCTGTGCATGAAAGCATGGTGGGCATTGGGGGGCTTCTCGGTGGCATGAGCTTTGGACTTCTGGCGGAGCGGCCTGAGGGAGGTCATT
>JAWOFY010000417.1:0-5593 GCA_046497285.1 Candidatus Hydrogenedentota bacterium | reverse complement strand
GTTCGACTTGCCGGTCATCAACCAGTACTTCCCCGAGTACGAGCGCACCATCGGGAGCGGGTGAAGTACCTCCCACTTTCGGAACTCTCGTATGGCGAGCTGCGCAAAGACCACTAGTCGAGCGTCCAGCTTAAACTTGTTGGTAGGGCTCATTGTTGTTGACCGTCGAAGTGAACTCGCTAGGAGGTAGCATGGCCTTCCAGGCCATGAATCACGGGCTAGAAGCCCGTGCCACCTCACGGCGAAGACAAACCGAATCAAGGCTACCCACAGTTTAAGGGCTAACGAAGTACCAGGGTCAACCGTTATCCAAAGCGTCGGCGAAAAGTTCGGCGATGTGGAGGGCGGCCGTATCGGTCATGTCGTCAATTTGGCCGCGGCAGCTTGTGCCGGTCGCAATAACGCTGGTTCCCGCTTGCAGGTTCTGAACCTGGTCCGCGAGGTGACGCCCCGTCTGGATGGAGAGGTCGTATTTATCCGCGCGCATGCCGAAGGTTCCCGCCATGCCGCAACACGTCGTATTGAGCGTTGTGACGGTGTTGTTGGGGAGGAATCGGGCGAGCCGTTCGAGCAACTTCGTATCCACCAGCGTCTTGGCGTGACAGTGCGCGTGGATGGCTACCCAGTGGTAGCCGTCCGAGAACGGCAGGGCTTCGGGGTCACTCTCAAGAAGTTCGAGCATGAACTCTTCAAAGAGGTAACAGCGCTCCGCGACCTCCCCCGCTCCCTCGAGTTTCAGCTCCCGGTAATCTTGACGGAACATGGAACAGCATGACGGTTCGAGGAAGAGAATGGGAAGCCCCGCAAAATCTTCCGACAACAACCGCAGATTCCGTTGCCCACAGGCGGCGGCATGATCAATCCGTCCCACGCTGAAGGCGGGCCTTCCGCAACAGGCCCGATTCCGAGCCACCTTTACTTCGTACCCCGCCGCTTCCAGCACTTTCACGGCCGCTTGGCCGATTTGGGGTTCGTAGTAACGGACCGACGTGTCGTCCCATAACACCACCGTTCCCCGATGACCCTTCGCAGGCCTGGTCCGGCGGACGAACCAGCGATCAAAACGCTGCCGGGTAAACGGCGGCAAGGTGCGTTGCTGGCTCACGCCAATGAGCTTCTCCGTGACTTTCTTGACCCAGCCCCATTGCAGACTGCGGTTCACCAGCCCCGGCGCCAGGCAGCCCAATCGCCCGAGCCGATCCGGATTGCTTAACACCCGCTCTCCGAAACTCAGCCCGTGCTTCTGTTGCCGCGCATGAAGGAGTTCCGCCTTGAGCAAGGCCAAATCGACATTCGAGGGACATTCCACTTTGCAGGCCTTGCACGCCAAGCAATTGCTCAACGCCTCATGCAGCGCGGGCGACAGCAAGGGATCGCGGCTGTCGCGCAACCGCCCGTCCAATACGGCGCGGATGGTGTTCGCCCGGCCGCGGGTGGACATAATCTCTTTCCCGGTCGCAATGTACGTCGGACACATGGAGGGATCGAGCTTCACACAGGCGCCCGCCCCGTTGCATTGCTCAAGATTGTTCACAAACGATTCGTCGCGATCCACGAAGCCCAACACGGGATCAAACGGCGTCGGAATCGCGTAGCCGTCGCCCCATCGGAGATCCCTATCGAAGCGGTAGGTCCCATCTCCGATAATCTTGCCGGGGTTCATGCGGCGCTCGGGATCAAAGACATCCTTCACTTGGGTCATCGCGGCCATGAGATCCTCGCCCATATGCTCCGGCAGGAATTCCGTCCGGGCGATGCCCACACCGTGCTCGGCCGCTATTGAACCCTTGAATTGCTTGACCAATCCGGAGACTTCTTCGGCTAGGCGCCGGTGCTTCGCGATGTCCTCCTTCTCGTGCAGATCGAGTACGGGACGGACGTGGAGCAGCCCCGACGCCGCATGCCCGTAGAACGAACCATGGACGCCCAGCGGCTCCATGATTTCGTGCAACCCGTTAACGTAATCCGGCAATTGATCCGGCCGAACCGCCGTGTCCTCAATACCCGTCACGGGTTTCGCGGGTCCCTTGCAGCCCGTGAGCAGGCTTAAGCCGGCCTTGCGCATCTCCCAAACCATCGCCATCTCCGCCGCGCCCTGGGTGAGCAAGGTTCGCTCGCCAAGATTGCGTTGACGCACGGTCTCAAGTCTACCGGCCACGTCATCGTCATAGAACTCGACGATGAGAATGGATTCGCAAGGTTTTTCGTCGAGTTCCATCAGCGCGCGCGCTTGACGAAAAGCGTGTTGCCCCCGGGTCTGGTCAAACAACACCCGATCGATGTGTTCGATGGCGGCGGGTTGAAGATCGGTCAAACTCACGGTCGCCGCCATGGCCTCGGTTACCGACGGGAAGAAGATCAGCGCAAGCCCCTTTTCTTGGGGTAGCGGCGTTAGTTCGAGTTCAGCCGACATGATGAGGGCCAGCGTCCCTTCGCTGCCCGCGAGGATATCGGCAAGATTCCCCGGCTTCCGCACCCATCGTTCCAGCCCATACCCCGGCCAACGCTTGATCAAACCCTCGGGACACCGCTCCCGGATGGCGGCGCCGTACTGCCCCGTAATCCGCCGGATGGCCGCTTCTTCATCCGGCAACGCGCCGGAATCACGCGAGATCGTGACCACGCGCCCATCAGCCATCACGGCGTCGACCGACACTACGTGGTCCGCGGTCACACCGTAGAGCGGCGTGCGCGCGCCCGACGAGTTATTCGCAATCATCCCGCCCAACGTCGCCCGGCTGCTGGTGGCCACATCCGGTCCGAACTGAAGCCCGTGCGGTTTGAGGTAGGCGTTGAGCTGATCGAGAATAACCCCGGCGCCAACGTGAACCGTACCCTTGGCAATATCAAGATCCGTGATGGCCTGGTTGTAGCGCGCGGCGTGCAGGATGAGCCCTGGACCCAGCGCTCCCCCGGCCAGGCCGGTGCCCGCGCCCCGTGGCGTCACGGACACGTCCGCCTCGGCCGCACGCTCGATGACGGCGCTCGCTTCGGCCGCGTTCCGCGGAAAAGCCACGCCCATGGGTTCGACTTGATAAATGGAGCCGTCGGTGGCGAACATCTGGCGGGTATGGTCATCGAACAAGAACTCACATGGCGCGCCGGACTGTATAGCGCGCCGAGTAGAATTGTTAAGCGGAGCGTGCGTGGGCATGAAGCAGATTCCCTGGACTGATAGCGGCGCTGTGAGGCATGCCGGGCCGAGGCCGCGCCTGACGCCTCGGTGTTCGCCCAATAATAGAATCCACGAAAGCGTCCGTCAAGGTTATGTAAACGGACTTTCCCTGAGTTGTGAATGAGGCAAGGCGCTGTCTGGGAAAGCGGCAGGCGCTTTATAGGTATAGTGAGTACTAGGAACAAATTGACAACATAGCTTTTGTCGTTTACGCTATAGATAGGTGGTGTACTGTTGGCTTTGGGTTAGACTGAGACAGAAAGGGGGCACGAGATGAGCACCAACGCAGCGCGCCAAGCAAATTACTCCCAGAGAAGAGGCGGCGCATGGACGGGTATTGCCGCGGCCGTGATCTGCGGGGTCCTCGCAACGGCCGGCGGCGCGGAGGAACTGTCCGAGGAGGAACAGTTGGATCTGTTGGAAAAGGCCGACGACTACGTCTTTGATAGGGACCGTGACACGGACACGGCCATCGCCTTGTACGTGGAGGTGCTGGAGAAGGTGGATCTGGATCCCCGCATCCGGCTGGAAATCGAGTTGCAGATCGGCCACCTCCACCACTTCCATGCGCCTAGCGACAAGTGGGATCTTCCCACCGCCGTGGCCTGGTACGAGGCCGTCATCGACCGGTACCCGATAACAGAACCAGACGTCTTCGACGCGCTGGGCCACCGGGCGCAGGCCTTCCGCCAAATGGATCGCTATGAAGAGGCGAAGGCGGCCTACCTCGACATGCGCCAAGCCTATCTCAGTTTGCCAGAGGAAGATCAAGAGAAACTGGCCAACAGATGGGACCGGTGGAACACGAGGACACTGGTTCACATCCTCAGCCTGCACGCCAAGAACGGCGTCGAGGGCGTGCCGGGGCTCCGGGCGATGAAGGCGGCCTATCCCGGCGATGAAAAGCTGGTGCGGGAAGCGGGGAAGGCCATTGACATTCTCGAGGAAGCCCACGAAACCCTGGCTCATTACGAGGATGGAGACGCGGACGATCTGCCGGATTTGTTCCGGGCCTCCACGGAATTGCGGGAGAACTACCTCGCCGGAAGAACGGCGCGAGAATGGAGAGAAGACGGCGAGGTGGCGGTCTCTGTCGCGCTGCAATTGGTGTCCGGCGAGGCTCGCCGTATCAAAGACGTGATTGCCCCCACCCGCGAAGAGTTGCGGGAACTGCATCGGCAAGGGCTGATGTGAACGGTGGGCGCGGGCGGCGCAAAGTAGCGGAGTCATGCGTCCGTTACGAGGTCATCGGCGGGTAACCACGAATGAACGCGAAGGAGCGCGAATAGGCGTGTGCATTAAGACCGGGCTAATGCGGTTCGCGCACTGGATTCCCGCCTGCGCGTGAATAACAACTGGGGCTTTTGCGAGAATGAGGACTGGGGCAGGCCCGAGGAGCCAGGGCGCGATACAATGGGACGCAAAGGAGCGGAATCATGACAAATCGAAAGACGCTATATGTAACCGGGGCCATCGCGGCCGTTGCCTTGGTTGGAGGGGCGGCGTTGATGGGGAGCGAAGTCTTGGGCGTATTTGCGGAAGATCCTTGGGACTTTCCTGGGGATCCCTTGGAGGTACGCCATCCCGGCGGGATGAACGACGGCGAACCGTTTGAGGTGGAGAGGATGAGGGACGTGCGTGGTATCGTGCGGGCCTACGGTGTCCCCCATTACGTGGAAGTCGTACCCCATCCGGAAACGGATGACTGGGATTTTGGCGGGACCATCGAAGTGCGCCGGAATCAGCGGCTGGAGACCACGCTCGAACAAATCGAAGCCAGCGCCCCGTTTCCGTTGGCGTGGGATGCCATCGACGGGGTGGTGCGCATTTACCGCGGCGAAGTCCCGGAGGGCGAGCGGTGTCTGCCCAGCGTGCCGGTGACGGTGCAGGGGACCATGACCGCGTGGGAAGCGATCAAGGCCACGCTTAAGCAGATGAACAACGCGTACTGGCCGTTGGGCGAACGGCCTCTGAAACAGTCCGAAGGAGTGCGGGTGGGCATCTCCGGCGTGGGGCTACTTGCGCTAAGCGACGGGCGCGGATGGAGAAACGAAGGCGTTGGGTTGCTGCCTCCGGACCGCTTCGGACGGGATCCCATCGAGTTGGATTTGGAGGACGTGCCCGCCCGCGAGGCCTTGGCCCGTATCCAAGCCGCCAGCGGCTACGCGTTTGACATGAGCTATGGCTACTTCTCAGATCAACGCGATGGGCTTACCGTGTTTTTGAATTGGGGCGATACCCGCGACGAGGAACAGGCGAAGAAGGATGCGCACCGGGCCACGCTCGAAGAGGCGGTGCTCTGGAGTACGGCTAGGCGGGAGGTGCGCAAGGGCGAATACGGCGTCGACTGGGAATGGGATGCCGAAGAACTTGAACAGCTTATTGGTCCCCCACTGGCGGACAGGAAGCCCTATGGTC
>JAWOFY010000092.1:0-3438 GCA_046497285.1 Candidatus Hydrogenedentota bacterium | reverse complement strand
CGGCGGATTTGGCGGTGTCCATCTTCTCCGAGTTGGGGGACAAGACGGTGCTGGTGGTGGGCTCGGGCAAGATGGGGGAGTTGACGCTGTCCCGCTTGGTGGATCGCGGGGTGGGCCGGGTGTTGGTCGCGAACCGGAGCGCGGGCAAGATGGAGGAACTCGCGGGCCGCTTCGGCGGCGAGCCGGTGGGATTCGCCGAGTTGGCCGAGGAGTTGCATCACGCCGACATCATCATTTCATCGACGGCGGCTTCCGAGTATGTGCTCACGCCCCGGCATTTCCAACAGGCGCTACGGGTGCGGGACCAGCGGCCCATGTTCGCCATTGACATTGCCGTGCCCCGGGACATTGATCCCAAGGTGAACGAGCTGGACAATGTCCACCTCTACGACGTGGATGATCTCAGCGGCGTGACGCAGGCCAACATCGAGGAGCGGCGCAAGGCCGTCAGCTACTGCATGGGCGTGATCGATGAAGCGGCGGAGCGATTCTGGACATGGGTGCAGGGTCTCGCGGCGGAATCCACCATCGTCTCCATGTCGCAGGAACTGCACGCCATCCGCAAACGGGAACTGGCCAAGACGCTCGAGAATCTGCCCGAGTTGAATGAGAAGGAACGGGAGGAGGTCACGTACTTGAGTAAGCGCATTGTCAACGCCATCCTCCAACGGCCCATGACTCAGTTGAAACGCGAAGTGGCCGAGCGCGATCCGCATACCGTGCTGCATCTCGTGAAGCGTTTGTTCGGCCTGAAGGAGGGGTCATGAGCCGTTTTAGCCGGCCGCTGGTCCTGGGCTCGCGGGGGAGCGCATTGGCCCTCCGCCAGTCCGAGCAGATCGCCGCGCGGTTGGGGGCGATGACGCCCGGGCGGGAGATGCGTATCGAAGTCATCCGCACCACGGGCGACGCCGTGCTCGACGCGTCCCTGGCTCAGATCGGGGGCAAGGGCGCGTTCACCAAGGAAATCGAGGACGCCCTGCTCGATGGCCGTATTGATCTCGCCGTGCATAGCTTGAAGGACCTGCCAACCACGTTGCCGGACGGGTTGTGTGTCGCCGCGATCCCGCGCCGGGAAACGCCCTACGACGCCTTGATCTGCGCCCGCTGGCCCTCGCTGGAAGCGATCCCGGCGGGAAGCATGATCGGCACGTCGAGCGTGCGGCGGAAAGCGCTCTTGGCCGCGCACCGGCCCGATCTTCGCGTTGTGGATCTGCGGGGCAACATCGATACGCGGTTGGGCAAAGTAGCGCGGGGCGACGTGGACGCGGCCATCCTCGCGTGCGCCGGGCTCGAACGGTTGGGCCGGGCGGGCGCTGTGACGGAACAGCTCGCGCCGGAAGTGATGCTGTCCGCCCCGGCCCAAGGCGCGCTGGGCATCGAGGCGCGCGTGGATGACGCGGAGCTGCAAGAGGAAGTGGCTATGCTGACGTGTTCCACGGGCGCGGCGGAGGTGCGGGCCGAGCGGGCGTGTCTGGCGGAGCTGGAAGGAGGCTGCCAACTCCCGCTGGGTGTGTTGGCGCGGGCGCGCGAGGATGGCGCGCTGGATATAAAGGCTTGCCTTTGCCATCCCGATGGGTCAAGCATGCTGCGCCACGCCCTGAAGGGCTCCATGGCGGAGCCCGAGGCCCTCGGGCAAACCCTCGCCGCCGGTCTCATTGAACAGGGCGCGCGCGAGTTGGTGGCGTCCCTCTGATGAGCAGCGGCGCCGGCAAGGTCTATCTCGTCGGGGCGGGGCCGGGCGATGCGGGTCTCATGACCTTGCGGGGCCGGGAGTGCCTGGAGCACGCCGATGTAGTGGTCTACGACACGCTGGCGAATGAGGTCTTTCTGGAGTGGGCGGGGCGAGCCGAGCACATCTTCGTGGGCAAGTCGGCGGACCGGCACACCTTGCTGCAGGAAGAGATCAACCGCGTGCTGGCCGAACAGGCCCGCCGGGTCAATCGCGTGGTTCGCTTGAAGGGCGGGGATCCCTTCGTGTTTGGGCGGGGCGGGGAAGAGGCGCTCTATCTGGCGGAGCAAGGCATTCCGTTTGAGGTGGTTCCCGGCGTAACGGCGGGCGCGGCCGTCCCCGCTTATGCAGGCATTCCAGTGACGCACCGTGGCCTGGCGGGCAGCGTCACGCTGATTACGGGCCACGAGGATCCCGCCAAGGAAGAAAGCGGCATCGACCTGGGGGCGCTGGCCCTCAAAGGCACGCTGGTCTTCTTCATGCCCGTAAGGAACCTAGGCAAGCTCTGCGCCGAACTCGTCCGCCTGGGCCGGGATCCGGAAACACCCGCCGCCGTCATCGAGTGGGGCACGTACCCGCGGCAACGCAGCGTGCGCGGAACGTTGCGCGGCATCGCTGCAAAGGCGGAGGAGGGGAATATCCAACCGCCTGCCGTGGCCGTGGTGGGGGACGTAGCGGCCCTGGCGGATCGCTTGAGCTGGTTCGAGAGCCGGCCCTTGTTTGGGCAGCGCATCGCGGTCACCCGTTCCCGCCGTCAAGCCAGCGATTTGGTGGGAAGATTGAGCGAATTGGGCGCGGATGTCTTCGAGTTTCCTACGATTCAAATCAAACCACCGGAAGAGCCCGGCGATTTTGGCCGGATTGGCGATTACGATTGGATTGTGTTCACCAGCGTGAACGGCGTGGAGATGCTCTTCGAGCGACTTGAAGCCCAAGGCTGTGACGCGCGCGATCTCGCCGGGGTGCGGCTTTGCGTCATCGGCGCGGCCACGGCCGACGCGGTGCGCAAGCGGTTTCTGCGGGTGGACGCCATGCCGGACAAGTACGTGGCCGAGGAGCTGCTCGCCGTGATTCACGCCCGTGAGCCGGACTTGCGGGGGAAGCGTTTTCTTCTGCCACGCGCTGACATCGCCCGGAGCTTTCTGCCCGAGGAACTGCGCAAGCACGGCGCCGCGGTTACGGAATTGGTCGCCTACCGCACCGTTCCCGCGGAAGAAAGCGCCGCCCTGGCGGACCGCCTTGTGGCGCACCAGCCCACGCTCATCACCTTCGCCAGCTCATCCACCGTGCGCAACTTCTGCCGGCTGCTTGGCGAAGAGCGGACCAAGCGCATCCAGCAGTATGCCCTCGCCGCGTCGATCGGTCCGATCACCTCCGCCACCGCGCGGGAATGCGGCTTCCACGTGGCCGTTGAGCCCGCCCAACACGACATTCCCCACTTGGTGGAAGCCATTGTGCAATGGAGCCAGGGCGAGGCCCGTGGCTGAACGGCAGTGTAGACGCGGCATCCTGCCGCGTTGCATTATCCTGAACAATCACGTCCCCGCAATCCCCGGATAAGGCGGTGTCCAGTATGTTTACATCCCCCGGCCCTTCGGGCCACCTCCAAGGGGGAATTGTAGCGCCGGCGTCTCGCCGGCAAAAAGGGGCCGCCTGGAAAGCAACGGCCCGAAGTTATTTCCGCTTTGAAGGGGGATCAAGGGGGATGT
>JAWOFY010000333.1:0-5098 GCA_046497285.1 Candidatus Hydrogenedentota bacterium | reverse complement strand
CATCGAAGTCACCGAGATGTGGGACGACTGGGACCTGCGCGCCGACCGGCATGAGCGCACGTTTGATCATCCGGACCTCTACAGCTTTGTGGACATGTCTCAGAATTCCCATCAAATCGGCCAAACCCAGTGGGACAACCTCCAGTGGGCGCGCGAACGCGTGGCGGAGCCGCCCCGGCCGGTCAACAATGTGAAGACCTACGGCGGGGTGCATGGCGGGGGCGCCGACGAAGGGCAGCACAAGCTGTGGCGCAACATCCTTGGCGGCGCGGCTTCGAGCCGGTATCACCGTCCCGGTGGCGGCATTGGGATGAACGAGGTGACCCTCGCCCATCTGCGGAGTTTGCGCGACATTGTGGATGAAATGGACCTTATCGCGGCGGAGCCCATGAACGATTTGCTGAGCAATCGCGCCGAGGACGAGGCCTACGTGTCCGCGATTCCGGGCGAGGCCTACGCGCTGTATTTTCCCGAGGGCGGATCCGTGGGCTTGGACCTGGCCGAGGGAACGTTCGAGCTGCGCTGGGTCGATGTGCTCGCCAACGAATGGGGAGACGCCTCGACCGTCCAAGGCGGAGAAGTGGTTGAACTGACCACGCCTGGCGAAGGGCCGTGGGCGGCGTTGGTGGTTTCAGAGTAAGCTTGGCGCAGCGAGGTTTTGGTAGCCCCAATCGGCCGAGTGGTGAGCTGGGTGTTTACATCCCCCGGCCCTTCGGGCCACCCCCTTCAAAAGGGGGAATTGGTCCACTCAGTTCCAGGGGGAATAACGCTTGACCCCATGTAGCCACTCCGCTGCTCTGCGGGGGGATCTTCCTTCTGGAAGGACACAAACGGGGATGTTGTTTCCTGGGGCAACGTTCTTACCCGGCGATTGGGGCATAACAAGGAGATGGATTGATGCAATGGTTATGTGCGGTCAGTACGGGTCTCTTGGCGGTCTTCGTGGCCGCAGGCGTCGCCTGGGCGGAGGACATCCCCATGACGGCGGCTGGGAAACCGGCGGAGGGAGAGCTTACTCCATTTCTGGGCGACCCGGCGTTCGAGACGCAATCGCTGTTCGAGCAGCAGCGGTTTCCCAACGTCGTGGTGACCGTTGAGGGCACGGTGTTGGCGACGTGGGGCGGCCGGCAGGAGGACCCAAGCTATCTGGCGCGCCGCAGCGAGGACGGCGGCGAAACATGGGGTCCGGAAATGACGTTGGCGGAGCCGGGTTTCCACGGCGGCGGCGTCACGGTGAACGAGCGCAACGGCGACGTGCTTGCGTTTGTGGATGAGGGACATCCACCACGCGAGCCGCAAGAGTCGATGGGGCCGCTGCAAGTCTTCCGAAGCGAGGATGACGGGGAGCGTTGGGAGGAAATGGAGGTGACCATTCATCCCGACGAGAATGGCCATGTCCCCGCCAGACACATGAGCGAGACGGGCATCACCCTGCGACGCGGCGAACACGCGGGGCGGTTGCTTCGGCCCGCGCGGGTGTACGGTGGGGGAGAAAGCGGGGAAGGCTATAACACCGCCATTTATAGCGATGACGGCGGCGTCACGTGGCATCCCAGCGCGCCGTTTCCCGCCGAAGGGACAGGCGAGGGAACCCTTGCCGAGCTTTCCGATGGCCGCATCTACTACAACTCCCGGCGGCATTGGGCGCCCGAGGGCGAAAACCCGCGCATGCGGCACATCGCCTGGAGCGAGGACAGCGGCGAAACGTGGGAGAACTTGTCGGTCAGTGACGTGCTGCCCGATGGCGCTCAACACCGCGACTACGGCCTAATGGCGGGGCTCATCCGGCTGCCGGTTGAGGGGCGCGACATCCTGATCTTCAGCAATATCGAATCGCCCGAGGGACGCCGCGGCGGCACGGTGTGGGCCAGCTTCGACGGGGGCGAGACGTGGCCCATCAAACGGCTGGTGAAAGAAGGCGGCTTCGCCTATTCATCGCTGGCCGCTGGCCGGCCTGGTACCCCGAGCGAGGGGTGGATCTATCTGCTCTACGAATCCGGCGGCCACCCAGAGTCCGCCGGAGAAATCGCCCGATTCAACCTGAGCTGGCTGTTGGAAGGCGAACCCACGGGCGATGGCGAATTGCCATCAAATGAGTGGCTTGCGGGTCCGGCCAATTGAGTGGAGCATAGCACTCCCCTTTTCCTGCCGATTCCCCCCTTTTCCGCCTTCCGAAGGGGGGGATCGGCGGCGCGAAAAAGACACTCGCGTTATTTTGGGCCGGCGTTATCGGGCCGATTCTTCCTGCGCCTCGGAGGATGCTACTCGGACAACTCGTAGAGTTGCAGCGAGGTGGCCTGCAGCCGCTCGGCGAACACTGCGAGAAGCCGTAGGAGCATCTGGTGGCCGAAGTCGTGGTCCTCCTCGATGGCCTTCCGGAGTTGTTCCGCGTTGATGGAAATTGCATCGACAGCGGTAAGCGCCTTGGCGTCGTAACACGATTCGTACGGCGGCGAAAGCCAGGAAATCCCCACCACCGCCGGCGCGTCCAGCGTCTGAAGCGCCTTCAACCCCTCGCTGGGGGAATCAAGCCCAAGGGCCACGCGCCCGGACAGCATCAGATACAGGCGGTTGACAGGATGCCGGGCGTGACAGAGGTACTGGTCAGGCATAAACTCCACTTTTTTCGCCCAATTCGAAAGCCGGACGATGTGTTTGTGGTCCATACCAGCCAAGAACGGGTGCCCCGCGAGTTCGTGCGTGATTTCGTTTGTTGTTTGCATGATGGTTCCCTTTCTGGCGGGCGCGGCAAAGGCGGCGGCCCGCCGCTCCCCGCCCTGCGATGGGTGCTGAGCCACGGGACATTAAACGGTTAACGCCCTGCCCCAACCCATCTCGTGTCCTACACCAACTACTAATGATCTCCGCCAAATACGGAGTATTACCCACCAATATGTCAACACGCTGCTCCTTTTGCAGCCACAGCGTGTCGTTGAACCAGTTCCACCATTTCGCGCACCGCTTGCCAGGTCGGCCCGGACAGGGGAGCGCCGCAATCGAACTGCTGGGGTTGTATCCCAAGCACAAAAAGCTCACAGCCTAGTTGACGCCGTAGCGCCCTTAAGTCAGCCCCTGTTGCGCGCCATCCGACCCCTCCCGGCCGGGCAGTTATGGTTCCACAGTCAAAGATAGCCGCCGCCCCGGGCGATGCCCCAAAGTCAACGGCGTCCATAAACAAGATCACCTCGGGTTCGGCCCGCGCAATCGTTCCGAAGGCGCGTTCCGGGCTGGACCCGGCGTCGATAACATGGGGGACGCCGCGCGCGGCCAATTCTTGCGCGAGAACCGATCCGAGAGCGTCATCCCCCCGCAACACATGCCCCATTCCGGCAAAGACGATCCGGGCTGTCCCCCAGCGCTCCAGCCACTGTTCCAGGGTCCACGCCATGATTCCGATCTCCAAACCAATCAGCCCGATTTGTGGGGTTCTTCCTGCGATTCAAGGGTGGTCGTCCGGCGGCACCGCGCGCAGAGCACCTTGAACCGGTCCGCCCGCGATCCACTGGCGGAAGGGGCTGCGCCATGAGGATCCGACAATCCCAAGTCCGCGAGATCCACCAGATACAATGTGGGACTGCTGTACGCGCGTTCGGCAAGCCGTTCGGCGAGCCATCGCAGATGGTCGCGGCAAGCGACCACGGCGCCACAGCGTTCGCAGCACACCAAAGGCTTTTCGATGCTCTCCCAGGCTTCCCGCCGTTCGAAGAACGAAAGCTCCCACTGGTTCGTCAACACGATGCCCTTTGGTTCGGCGATGCACACGGCCTCGCACTGGCCGCAGAAGATGCAGGTATCGGTGTAGTGAATCATGATCCGCATGGGACCGTCGTCTCCCTCCAGCGCGTCCTCGTGCGCGATGGCCTCCACGGGACATACCTGCTCGCAGGCCAGACACCCCACGCAATGGTCAGCGTTGAATTCGGGTTGTCCCCGGAAATTCGGGTGGGGCGTATGATCCTCGGCGGGAAACCGCGTCGTGTATGGACCGCGAATCACCGCCCGAATGGCCTCGCCCAACTCGCGTACTTTAGGTTTCTTCATAGCCCTTCTCTCCGCCTTCTTCCGGCTGTCCAGGCGCAAATCCGGCATAATCATCCCGCACCATGCGTTCGGTGGGCTTAACGCCCGCACGGTGGCTCGCCCGAGCGATGGCGTGCGCTCCCACGGGGGCCGTCAACGCCACGAACACGATGCACAATAACGCCTTGAGCCCCGCCGCCGATATCCCCTGCGCGATAAACACGCCGAGGAGAATGGCGCATGTGCCCAAGGTAACGCACTTGGTCGCGGCTTGCAGGCGGTTGTAAACATCGGGCAGGCGCACCAGCCCCAGGCAGCCCACGAGGTCGAAAAACAACCCCACGCCGATTATGCACCACCCCAAGATGGTTAGCGCCTCAGTCATCGTACGCGCGTCCTTCCAAGTGCTTCGCCAAGGCCAAGGCCGCGATGAAGCTCAACAAGGCCCACGCGATGGCGATGTCCACGTACCACCCGTGCCCCGTCGCCGCGGCCAGAATGGCGCAAAATCCCACGATCAGCACACCGAACATGTCGATCGCCACAATACGGTCCGCCGCCGTGGGGCCCCGGAAGACCCGGAACAAGCAGAGCGTCCCCGCCAGCAGCAGCACGCCCAGTCCCCGGACCACCACGGCCGGGTAGGCCGTCCCTTCGGGCAAGGGAAGCGGCGGGGGCGCGAAAAGCACGAAGGCGAGAGCACCCGCCAACGCCGCCGCGCCAATGGGCACACGCCATGACCGCATGATCAAGATCCTCCTACTCAAATACGCGTTTCAAGATCGGCTCAAAACGTCCCACAATACGCTGTGTCAAACTTTCTCGATCTTCTTCCGGAACAGCGATGCAATGCACATACATCAAACCAGCTTCTTTGTCGACGTCTACCGTCAGCGTCCCCGGTGTCAGCGTTATGGAGTTCGCGAGGAACGTCAGCCCGGGGTCGGTTTTGAGCGTGACGGGGGCCTTCACGATGGCGGGGCGTATTGGAAGAGCGGGATTCAACACGCGCAACGCCACGTCGATGTTGGCCTTGAAGCATTCCCACGCCAGCACCGGGATATAATGAACGATCAGG
>JAWOFY010000318.1:0-3222 GCA_046497285.1 Candidatus Hydrogenedentota bacterium | reverse complement strand
TTGGGCAAACGATGGAGGAGCAAGTCTCCCGCGTCGTGCAAGCCTTTCTTGATACGCCAGATCTTTCAGTCACGGGGCGAAACGGCGCTATGCGCGTTTATGACCAGCCTGGCGTTCCGCCGTTAACACTAAGGAACGTGGAATTTGATTTTCGGCGTTCCGCTGGCATGAAAGCCGTAAGGGGGGAATTCCATGCCCAATTGGGGAATACTCCGGTCGAACGGCTTGATGCGCATCTCTATATTGATTCTCGGCGTCATTTTGATGTGTCTATCCGAGGCAACCGGCTCGGCGGGCGAACCGTGACCCGTTTCTTTCCCGCAGCTTCTGAATATCTTTTGGGCGGGGTATTTTATCCCGAAGTGCGCATAAGCAGCTTCAAGGACCGTTGGCTGATGACGGGCGCGATCGCGTTTGAGGGCGTTGAAGTGCTGACGCCGCGGCATGGGTTCACCCTAAGGGAAGGGACATTTCAGGGGGCGGCCGCCTACGCTCGGGACTCACGCGAACTCATGATTGCGCACGCGCGGTTGGATTGTCCGCATTTTCGCGGGAGCGCCCATGGAACCATGCGCTTCACGGATGACGAAACCGAAATGGATCTTAAAATCGACGAAGTTGAGTTTCCCTCTCCCCTTTATCCCGATAAACTCGCAGGGCAACGATTTAGAAACAATAGGGAAATGACCAGCGCAAGTTGTCCAAGCGCTCGGCGTACGGGATACCGGATGAGCGCGGCGGCCCCCCAGTATTGAGGTTCGGCCCCAGCGCGCGAGGCGAGAGCGCTTGGTTCACGTAGGCCGACGTTGCTCTTCCTTATCTCGTCTCCCCCTGGAAAAATCTTCCCGGATATGCTAAGAATAGGGTATGCAGTCGCCGGAGGCCCAAGATAATGCGTATAGACTTTGGTGGTAGTAGTCGTTAATGGAAATCAAGATCGGCAAGAATGCCAAGAAATGCCTCGTTTGCGAGACGCCGTTTGTCCATGAGCAAGTGTTTGTGTCGCGGACCCGGGTCCAAGAGGGCGTTTTGCTCCGCGAGGATTATTGCGAGGCGTGTTGGGATCCCGGCTGGGGCGAGGGCGCGTTCTGCGTGTGGAGGCCCGTATTCCGGGATCCTTCGGTAGAGCTCGAAGAACCTCCCGAGGCCTACTCCCCTCTCCGGCAGGCGTTTTACGAGGCGTTGGAGTCGGAAGATCGCGCTGTGTTGGCCCGCGCCTATCTCGCTGCTCAACTGTTAAAGCGGCAACGGGTTTTCCGGCTCATCAAGGAATCCGACGAATCCGACGGAGAAACCCGCATTTCTCTGTATGTGGATAAGCATGGGGACGGGCTTATTGAAGTCCGGGATCCCAATTTCAGTTACGCCGAACTCGAGGTTGCCCGCGCCGACTTGCTTCAGCGATTGGCCGAAATCGAAGCTCCGCAAGAACAACAGGGGGCGGAGCAAGATACAAACTCCACGCAGGCGCCGGAGAACAGCGCCGGCATAAGGCGGGACGCCCCCGATCGAGAAGAGGAACAGGGCGCGCCGCAAACATGCGGTGACGCGGCGATAGAAAATGCCCAAAAATAAAAAACGAAATACTTCCGTTTTCGATCAGGATAAGCACACATTGGAGTTTTCTCCGGGCCAGTTGGTGCTTGCCATCTGTACCGTTTTGCTGCTCGGCCTGGTCTGTTTTTTGGCGGGCGTAGTTGTTGGACGCTATGACGATAGCTACACCAACGCCAGCCTCTTCATGCGTGACACCACGGCTCAGCAAGAGGACGAGCAAATAGCCCAGCGCGAGGAGCCGGAGGAAGGCGACTCCGATGAGGAAGATCCCGTGGCAGGCGAAGGCCGTCAAGTATCGCCAAGACCCCTCATTGAGCCGCCCGACACGCAGACCCAACCACGCCTGACGGATGGTTCGCCTGCCCAGCGTGGCGGTGGGAACGGCGCGGAAGAAGCAGGCACTCCCCCAGAGCAGGAGCCGGAAGAAGACCCTGCGTCCGCCGACAAACCGTCTCAAGCTGATGAGGAGCCCGACGAAGAACCAGCCGCCCCCGACGAACGGCCTGAGCCAGAGGAGGATGAGGAGCCCGAGGGGGAAAGCGCCTTCGAGCCGCTCTCGCCCACAGATGACTTGACTGCGGAAGCCGTGCTAGATAGGGCGGCAGAAGGCGGTCCGTACACGATTCAGGTCATCTCGTACACCGCTGGCGACCGCGCTCTCGCCGAAGACTATGCCGAAGGCATCGAAGAAGAGACCGGTCATGAACCCACGCTTGCAGTATCCGAGGATGGCGCCTACATTCGCGTACTTGTAGGCGCGTTTCCTGATGAAGAAACTGCTCAGGCCGTCATGCAACAATTGCAGGAATTGGAGAAGTTCGAGGACAGTTTTGTACGCAGACGCCCCCATGCTTCGTGACCGCGCGGCTCCCGGATAAGAAACCGCTCCATTAAGACCGCCGCGGGCCATGGAAAAGCGCCTTACAGGAGCCATTTCCCCCTCATGCTCCCACGCCCCATCAAGGGTCCGTTCCCAGACATCGAGTATAGCAGCCCGAATGTATGGACGCCTCGCCAACGCCTTACCCTGACAGTAGCTCCTCCTTTAATCGGAGGAGCCTTGAAGTTGCTCCACCGGACCTGCCGCGTGGAGGTGCGGCGGCTCGAAGGCTACGAACGCGCCCAACGCGAGCACGGCCGGGTCATCATTGCTTTCTGGCACGAAACGCTGCTGCTAGCACTCTGGATGTACCGCAATCGCGGATACCATACCTTGACCAGTCTCAGTTTTGACGGCGAACTGGCCGCGCGGGCATGCCACCAATTTGGGCTGTACGCCGTGCGAGGTTCGTCATCGCAAGGAGGACTAGCGGCGGTGCGGCAGTTGGAACAGTTATTGGTGGACCACGCCACCACAGTGGGATTGACCCTGGACGGTCCCAAAGGTCCCCGGCGGGTAGCTAAACCCGGCGCCGCCCTCTTGGCCATGAAAACAGGCGTCCCCATCCTTCCTTGCGCTTTTGCCGCCGCCCCCTGCTGGCGCCTACGCTCCTGGGATCGGATGATGGTTCCCAAGCCGTTCTCGCGCATTGTGTGCGTCTATGGCGACCCTGTTGAGCCTGCCGGTGATGACGGGGCGCGGACCCTCTTGGATGCTGCAGTTATTGAAATAGGTGCCGGTGTGGGTGCGTTGACCGTATTTGCAGCTTCTGTTGCAAAACATGT
>JAWOFY010000275.1:0-3230 GCA_046497285.1 Candidatus Hydrogenedentota bacterium | reverse complement strand
ATGGCCACATCGCGGAGGTGGTGGCGAATTACGCCCTAAGCACGCTCACCAACTACTTCAACCATGTTAATGAAACAGAGGTAGACGTGCCCGCCGCCCCCGTGCTGACGCCCTGAACCATCCCGCAACCTACACAGAGAAACAGCGCGGATTTCCGGTTGTTCCGGTCAATCCGCGCTGTTTCTTAGTTTTGGTCAGAGAAAAATTGTATCGCCGTCTTCCAGGCGGCCATGCCGGCAAGATGCCGGCGGTACGACTTATTCCCCCTTTGAAGAAGGGGGTGGCCCGAAGGGCCGGGGGATGTAAACACCCCGCACAAACCGCCTTATGTAGCGATCACGGTCCAACCGCCCGCATGCAACCGTGACAGGCCGAAGGTACAAGTTCGGTTACTCGTTTTCCACCGTCAACGGAATATCCTCGGGCCGGACACCCTGCTTGTACGCATCATCCCCGAAGGCGGAGGGTTCGGGTTCGTACTCGATGAACGGCTCCACGTTCAGGCCCTGCTCGGGGATCCGATCGCCCTGGCCTACGGCCCAAAAGATCCCCTGCAGCGAAAGCCTTCGCAGGAACTCGTTGTGAAAGTCCTCGGCGGCGCCCATGGTGGTGAAAAAGGTCCTTCCGCCCCCGTAGGCTTCGGTGCGCGTGTGGGTCCAAGCGACGGGGTGCGGATCCCCGAAGTACTCTCCGTCCGGCTCGGGGCCTTCCACCGCACGGCCCGTCATCAGCGGCTGGACATTTTCGTGCGCATGCTCTTCGGCGTTATAGAGCCAACTGCGCACATGAAATGGCTCAATGCCATGGAGTATTGGATGGTCCGCTCGCTTTTCGATCGGAAACGCGTCCGTTGAACTATCATGGCCATGGTGACTGATCCACCGCAGACCGAGCACTTCGTGCGGCCATTCGGTGTTCAGATGTTCATACTCGTGATCCTCAGGGTATTCGAAAGGCAACACCGTGGAACGGAATCCGACAACCGGGCCCCCCTCCTGGATGAAATCCATGATGAACGCAAGCTGATCAGACGGAAGCTGACGCCAACTGATATAGACGATCATCACATCCGCATCGTTCAGCGCGTCGAGGCCCTCAATGTGATCCGGACGGTTGGGATCAATGACGCCGTCTTCGGTCACGGAAAAGCAAAGCGTTACCTCGAAGCCGTATCGATTCTTGAGAATCCGCGCGAGCATCGGCATCGACTCTTCAGAGCGATACTCGCGATCCCCGATAACGAACACCGCGTGGGGACTGCCGCTGTTCGTATCGTCGTCACCAGCATGCGCCCCCGCCGCGCTCAACATCAGGACCGCGGCCAACAGGGTCACCTGCCATGCTATGAAATGCCTTCTCGATACGTTAGACAGTGGTTTCTCTCCTCTCACACATGCCATGGCCCACGGCCGGCCCTGCTCAGCAATCGGTTGGCGTGCTCGTCATGGACGAACCGCTCCGCGCGCGGATCAAACTCCAAGGGCCGGCCTAGCAAATACGCGAGGTTCCCCAAGTTGCACATAGTCGCCGCTCGATGCGCCGGGCCCACGGGCATGATGGGCTGTTCCCGGGTCTTGATGCATTCCAGCCAATTCTCGTGGTGGTGCGGGCTGCGATAGAGTTGGACGCCATCCTCAGGCGGCTCGTAGTCCACCACGTTATCGCTGACGCCACAACCCGGCTCGTCGGCCGTGCCCCAATGATAGGCGGTACCCGATTCGCCGTGATATTCGTTCCCGTACCCTATCTCCAGGTTGTCCTCCGGCGGATCCCCGGGCTGACGCCACGTCACCGTTATATCGGGGTCCTTGAACTCCCACGTGACATCCATCTCGACGGGGTTGTCGTAATTCCCGCTCGCCGCTGGCGTGCCTGTAGCGGTGATTTTGTCCGGTCCATCGTCGTCGCGGTCCAACGCCCACAGTACAAGGCTTAGCTGGTGCGCGCCGCGATCGCGGATATTGCCGCCGCCGGAAAACATGAACCACCGGAAGGTGCTGTGGCAGTAGGTGGGGTTGTATGGCCGCCAACGCGCCGGCCCCAGCCACATGTCCCAATCCAGATGGTCTGGTGGTTCTTGGTCGGGGGGGCTGGGGCCCTCGGGATTCGGGTAGTGCCAGCAATCCACCTGCTTAATGGCGCCAATCTCTCCGTTCCGGAGGAAGCTATAAAAGCGGTAGAACAGCTCGTTGGAACGCCCCTGGTTGCCGACTTGCACAATCGCGCCGTGGCGGTTGACCGCATCAACAACGGCCCGGCCTTCCTCAATGGTGTTGCTGAGCGGTTTCTCGACGTAGACATCCTTACCGGCCTCGACGGCATGGACCGTTTGCACGGCGTGCCAGTGATCGGGCGTGGCGATGATCACCGCGTCGATGTCTTGGCGGTCCAGCAAGCGCCGGTAGTCTCCGTAGATGGCCGCCTCGTTGTCGAGCAACCCCGCCGCGGCATCGGCGCGTTGCGTGTCCACCTCGCACACCGCGGCGACGGGATGCCACCGGTTCATGCTGCGCATGTCATTACTCCCCATGCCGCCCACGCCAATACAGCCGAGAACGATCCGGTCGTTCGGTCCGGGATTGCCTGCCCGGCCCAGCACGCGCGAAGGGAGAATCAGCGGCGCGGTTGCGGCCGCGCTTGCCGCCAGAAACCGGCGGCGGGAGATGGTATTCATGGGATTTCCCTCCAAAAGCCTTGGATTTGGTCTGAGTCTCCGGATATTCAATGGAAACCACCCCCACTCTATACCTCTTCCGGCGCAAACGCAACGCCTCAACATCATTCTCTAATCGCCGGATAAGGACTCTGCTCCAGGGAAGGACATCCCCCTTGATCCCCCTTCGAAGGGGGAATTCCACTCTGCGCAGTGGCTACATCGTGTGAACCGCGTTCACCCAATAGGTGAAGAAGCCAATTTCCCCTTTGAAGGGGATGGCCCGCAGGGCCGGGGGATGTAAACACCCTGCACCCCAACCTGCCCGGCGCTACGACGTCATTCCCCGCTATCGGCTTCCACGATCTCTCGCGGCAGGAGAAGCTCGCTACCGTCGCGGGCGAGGTAGGGTGGAACCGTCGAAAGTCCGCGCCCGCCGTTGCAGTTGTCGAATTTCCAGAGCCGGTAAGCGGGAATAGCTGTGCTGAAGAAGGCCGCCCTACGGTTCTGGAGTTGCTTCGACCTACGCTGAGACCCCAATTTCGAGTTTATTAATAAAAATGTTATATATACTAAT
>JAWOFY010000259.1:0-7240 GCA_046497285.1 Candidatus Hydrogenedentota bacterium | reverse complement strand
CCGTGCAAGCCTTAAAGGATGGGGCCGAGGACTACATTCTTAAGCCGTTCGCGCCGGACGAACTCGAGGTCGCTGTGAGCAAGGCCCTGGAGCGCGCCCGCATGAAACAAGAGAATCGGTATCTCCGCGAGGAGGTCAACCGGCCCTATGACGTGGCCGCCATGGTCGGCGACAGCGCCGCCATGCGCGAGGTCTATGAGCAGGTGCAGCGGGTGGCCAACAGCCGCGCCACGGTCCTCGTGCGCGGGGAAAGCGGCACGGGCAAGGAACTCGTCGCCCGCGCGCTTCATTACCGCAGCCCGCGCGCCAACAAGCCGTTCGTCAAGGTGAACTGCGCCGCCCTCAGCGCCGGCTTGCTCGAAAGCGAACTCTTCGGCCACGAGAAGGGCGCGTTCACGGGCGCCCACGACCGCAAGATCGGCCGGTTTGAACTGGCCGACGAAGGGACGCTATTGCTCGACGAGGTCAGCGAGATCAGCCTCGAACTGCAACCGAAACTGCTCCGCGCCTTGCAAGAGCGGGAGTTCGAGCGGGTGGGTGGAAATCGCTCCATTCAAGTGGACACGCGCATCGTCAGCACCTCGAATCGCGACCTGGAGGAGGCGGTCGAGCAAAGCGAGTTCCGGGAAGACCTTCTCTTTCGGCTCAACGTTATCACCATCCGGATTCCGCCTCTGCGCGAACGAAAGGAAGATATTCCGGGGCTGATGCATCACTTCCTCGCGCGGTTCGCGGCGGAAAACGGCCGCCACATCCAAGGGTTTAGCAAGGACGCGGAAGCGGCGCTTATGGAGTATGACTGGCCGGGGAACGTGCGCGAGCTGCAAAACGCCGTCGAGCGGGCCGTCGTTCTTTCCACCAGCCGGACGCTTGAGCCCCGCCACTTCGCCTTGGAAAGTCCCACCCGGAAACGAGCCGCGGGCGACGGCATGTTCTCGGTTCCCTTCGGCTCCAGCGTGGCCGACATGGAGAAGGAACTCATCCTCAGCACGCTCGAACGTTGTCACCAAAACCGCTCTCAAGCCGCGCAAGTGCTCGGGATTAGCGTTCGCACGCTCCGCAACAAGCTGCACGAATACAACCAGCGCGCCGACAGTTAACGCGTAGCGCCGATCGGCATGGGGCGTAGTACCTCTTCAGGGCTAAATGTGTGGATGTTCCGATTGAGTGTGATTTAGCCTCAAGTGCTATCACAAGTAAATCCATCCCGTAGGGATGACAGATGATAGCCAGGGGTTGAACGGGTGCTAGGGGGCTTTCCAAGGGCATCGCCTGTTCGTTGGAGTGGCTGGCCATACCCTTGGAAAGCATCGCTTATCCTTGCCGTGCGACGATTTGTCGCGTGTTACTCAGCGCTATACGCTTTCACGGGGACTTGAGCGCCATCTCTTTCCGCGGAGACGTAGGCGCTGTAGATGGTGGAGATGGTGTCGGCGCCCAGGTGGCTGTCGCTCTCGACGGGTTCATCGTAGGCGGCGGCTTGGTAAAACGCGTTGATCTCTTGGGGATAGCCGGTGAACCAGTCCTCGTCGGGCGGGATGAGCGTCCAGCCTTGCTTGGTCTCTATCTTCTCGACGGTGTAGACATCCGAGAAATTGCTTTCCTTCGGGTTGTATACCTTCATGGCGTCGTTGGGATTGATGTTGCAGATGGTTCGATGGTTATTCGTTGAGACCTCGATCCAGTTGTGAATGCCGCCAAGGATAATGTCCGAGGTGAAGAGGCTGGCGATGGTGTTGTCGTCAAATACGACGTGGATCATGGCGAAATCGTCAATGTCGTAGTAGTCCCGCCGGATGTGCCCCTCATCGTGGAAGTTCTCGAGCCGGGTGATGGCGTGCGTGCGTGCGGTGACGGCCTTGGGGAGGATGGGTTTGCCGTCGCGGGCCTGCCCTTCCACGCGTTTGAGGTAAAGCGCCGCCGTAAGCGGGTGACAGCCTTTCCCGATCATCACGCCGCCGCCCGAGTATTTCCAATAGGCGTAGGTGGGGTTATGCGAGCCAGAGTGGGCCTCTTCCCCGTGCATCCAGAGGATTTGAGCCCCCGTCTTTTCGAGAATCTCCCGCTCCTTTTGGATGGCGGGCGCGTAGACCCAATTCTCGGCGTAAAAGATGCGGCCCTTGCTTTTGCGCTCGGCCTCCAACATGCGCTCGACGCTGGCGAGTCCGTGGGTTAAAGCGTCCTCCTTGGGGAAGGTGTCCCCGTGGAATTCCTCGGTTCCATCGCCGAGGTAGCCGGTGAGGGGTTTCTCCATGATGACGTGCTTGTCCCGCTCCAGGGCGGCAAGCGCAACCTGCTCATGGCCCTGGACGAGGACACAGCAATGCACCACATCGACATCATCGATCAGGGCTTCAAGGGAGTCGTAGGCGGTGATGTCCCTTTCTTGGGCATACTGGGCCGCTTGCTCCTTGTCGAGAGCGTAGACGCCTCTGAGGTCCACGTTCGCGCTGTAAACCCGGCGCAGCCCTTCATAATGAAACCGAGCGCTGAAACCCGCGCCTACGATACCGCCGCGCACTGTTTTCTTTTTCATGGGTTCAATGATTCCTTTCGTATGGTGTTTGTTTACGAGGTGTCTAAGCCGGTGTGCGAAAAGAAAAGCCCTGGCAAGATCCCAGGCTACGTTATGGCCGCGCATCCCGTACCGCAATCCCCCGCATCCCTGCCGTCATCCCCGCGAACGCGGGGATCCATCCCGGCTCCTAAGCGGATTGCCGCGCCCTATGGATTCCCGCGTGCGCGGGAATGACGGGGGTGGGGTTTGGTTCCGGCGGTGCGCTTGAAAGCTAACGCGCAATACGTACGTCGGGTTCCGGCAATACCCTATCAATCTCGTCAAGCCGATACCCGAATCCCGGTCCAGCTATCGTGGACAAATCGACGGCCCCCTCGTGGCGTTTGTAGAGACCGGGATGCACCTTCTCCTCCGCGCTGGACGCCTCGGGATAGAACTGCATGGCGTTGGTTTCCACGCCCATGATGGTTCCGGCGTGCGCCGCCAGCAAGACGTGGGGGATTTGGGCCAACATCGGGTTGGTGAGATCCTGAACCATCAGCGTCATGCCATGCGCCTTCGCCCAACAGAGGCTCAACAACGCGCCCGTCTGGGTCTTGCACGTTTTCAGGGCAACCCCCGTCCATCCAAGCCGCCGGCCCAGCTTGACGTATTCCCAATCGTGGGCGCTTTCGTCCATGAACAGCGGTTTCCGCGCGGACACGCTGTGGACGGGTATCCGGTTCTCGCTCAGTTCGTAGGGGAAAGGCTGCTCGACGTACAGCAGCATGCCGTAGAGGCGTGGGTATTCCCGCATCAAGCGATCCAAAATGCCGTTGACGTATTCGGGATCCGTCACGGTGCAGTTGAAATCGCTCGTCAGCCAGTACACGTCCAGTTTCCACGCTATTTCGCCCACCTTCAGCAAACGGTCGTAATCCCAAGCGGCGTCGTCGCCCCGGAGTTTCACTTTCAGGCACTTGAGACCGTCCCGCCCTATCCATTCCGGCAAGACCACAGGATAGCCGTCGTCGGGCTCGTTGCCGGTAAGCTCGGAATGCTCCAAAAGATCCTTGCCGCCCACGAGATGCCACGCCGGCATGCGGTACTCGGGCTCTTTCAAGAGGAAATCCGCGGGGTGCTTTCCGGCGAAGTCCACATCCAAATCTTCAGCCGGCGTCAGGTACGCCGAGAGGTCCGCGTTCATGTAACCGGCGGTGTAGGTTTCGTACACCGGCGCGCCGTGAATCACGCCGTAAGCGTCGTGGAGGGCGATGTCGAACGCGGAACAACAAATAAGCGCGGCGAGCCAAGGCATTTTTTCTGTTTCGTCCAGGCTGCTATTGAGTTCCTTCAAGAGCCTTGGCAATTCTTCCTCGATGAAGGCATGCCCAACCTCCATGGCGTGGCCGGCCTTGCCGTAGTCCGCCCATGCCCGGGCCAACATCCGGCAAAACTCCTTCATGGCATCGTGGCGCGTCTCGTACGACAATGCGCTTGGCCATGCCCACTGCACGCTTAACGGGGTTTCGCCCCAGCCCACGGCCCGCCGGCCTTGGCCGTCCTCGACGGTGAGCGCAACACGCGCGCAGGTGACGTAGGTCAGCGTCTCGGGTCCAAACTTCAGCGGCACCCGTGTCTGGACGGGCAAGAAATGCAGCTCGGCCCCGGCGGGTGTTATGTCTTTACGCATGATTACGTAGCTCTTCTCGGTTTAAGACGGCTTGGGTACCCTAATCGCTGGGTGAGCGGCTGCGCTGTCGTTCACCCAGCCCTGCCTCTAACATACAAAGGGGGAATTTCCCAATCCAAAGCCGCCACATCGGGTGGGCGTTGTTTACCCAACAGGCGAGCGGCTCAATTCTCCCTTTGAAGGGGGTGGCCCGAAGGGCCGGGGGATGTAAACGCCCCGCACGCCCCCGCATCCGGCGATTGGGGGTGGCGTGGATTATCCCCTGCCGAGGCTATCGCGCGCTTCCAACATGGCGTGGATGTTTTCAGTGGGAACGCCAGGAGGCGTGCCGCCTCCACACGAAAGGATAACGCGGCTCATGTCCTCGACCCCATCCAGGGAAGCGCGGATTGCTTCGCGGACCTCTTCCGGCCCGCCCACGGCCAACACATCCCGCGGCGGGATATTACCGAGCAGGGCGACATTGCCGTTGGTGAAACGTTGCATTTCGGCGATGCTGTGCTGAAAGCTAAAGTTAAACAGATTGATCCCGATTTCCTCGCAATGCTGGGCCGTAGCCGCGCCTTCCGCGTCATTATGGAAGAACCGGACCGTGGCGTCGAAGGCGTGAAACGCCCGCTTCAAATAGGGTTGGGAAAACTCCCGGAAGTCCTCCTCGCCGGTGAATCCCACAATGTCGTCCAGCAGCAAGATCCCGTCGATGGAAGGGAAGCATTCTTTTTGGTATTGAAGCCACTCCTCCAGAAACGAGGTAATCGTGTCGAGTAAACCGTGGACCTCATCGGGAAGCATCCGCAGAGCGGTTAAGAATTCGGTCGTCCCCATCAGAAAAGCGGCGATGTTCATTGGTCCCCGGGCGACCGCGAAGTAGATGCCATGTCCCGCATCGTTTATCCGGGTCTCGGTCTGTTGCAGCCGCTTGATGACAAAGGGAAGCAGCCCGTCTCGCCGGGGGTTTGGCCGTTTGATGCGGCCTATATCGTCCATCGTGTCGATGATTTGCTCCGCAAAAGGGAGGTCGCCTTCCGGCCAAACGCACTTTGCCCCAAACGCCGAAGGTTCGGTCGCCATGGCGTACTCTGACCAGAACCCCGGTAGGAAAAGGACCTCGGGGAACGCTTCGACTACTTTCAAGTTGGCGTCAAGCCAGCACCGCTCGCTGGTGAAATAGTCCATCCGGTCCATGCCCAACCAAGGCGGCAGCCAGGGACTATCGATGATCAATCCCACCGGCGGTGGACCGCTCCACTTGCCCTGCGTCACCGCGACCAGGGCTTCCCATTGTTCTTTCGTCATGATTTTCCCTCTGCGACGCGTTCCCCTGCCGCGCGATTGGCAGTCAATCCCTGTGGTGTGAGGGCAAGGGGAGGTTACACGGCGTGGTCCACTGTCATTGGCGCATATCACCCTAACAGTAAACATAGCAAATTCGCCGGAGATAGCGCAAAAGCTGGGCCAATCCCCAATCGCCGCGTAAGTTGGCTTAATCTATCTTGCTGTCCCTATTGTTAGCGCCAGAAAAACAACGTTATCCTCACCCAATGGGTGAGGACGTACCGCCGGCGTCTCGCCGGCATTTATGAGCCGCCTCGAAGGCGGCGATATGGTTCTTGCGAGTTTTTATCCGGCGATTGGCGCCAATCGTTGTCGTTCATCTCCCCCTCCACAATTCAGTTTGCCGGCCATCGCCGGGCAGCTCTCCAAGCGTTGAGTTGTCCAGTTGCCGAAATTGGCGGGGTGCGGTTAGAATTAGACGGTCCCCTTCATGAAAACCCGCCCTAGCCCTTCGGGTGAACGTGGTAAATACTATGTATTTCAAGATCCGCCACGTTGAAGTAGACCTTGCCGGATGCTACTCTGTGAGACTCATTGTTTAGGTGGAAGCATCTTAATTGTATTCGCTAACTGGAAGGGCTCAGCGATGATAAGGCGAGCCCGGCCCCAAGCAGCAGGAGTTCCAACGTCATGGTTATAGGCACACGCTCGTCCAACACCGTGTTCGATGTGTTTCGCATTGCCGCCACGCAACTTATTCGGCAGTCTGGCCCACCCAAGGAGTTAGAGGTCAAGACGCAGAATTGTACCTTGTACGCCAAGGCGGAAAACCTTCAGAAGCGGGTGGACAGCCTGCGCATCGCGTTTAGACCAAAAGACGGCGTCACCCCAGAAGCCGTCAAATCGGCCCTTGAGTCGGCTCCGTTCAAGACGCACGTTAAGATGGATAATGGGACCTGTTCGATTACGCTGCCCTCGTTTGATTGGTCTCAGATTGCGCAATTGAGCCCGGTGGACACTGTTATCGAACAACATGTGGCCGAGAGTCTGCGGTCGCAGTCGTGGCGTCCCACGGTACACCAATACCGCTCCTCGGGCGTAAACGTCAACTAGCTCATCGAGCACATGGAGGAGAAAAACGCCTCTGACTTGCATTTGCGCGCGGGTTCCCGGCCGTACATTCGGATTGACAACGAACTCGAACCCGTGGACATGGAGCCGTTGTCGGCCGATGACATGGGGGACGTGGTCCTTAAGCTTGGCGGCGAAGAGGAAGTGAAGAAGCTCGAGGCCGAACGCGAAAACAGCTTCAACTACCACTCGGCGGGGGTTGGGTACCTGCGTGTGAGCGGCTATATCAAGCAAGGCTCCATGGCGTTGGCCATTCGGCTCATCCCCGAGGAGCCGCCGGCCTTTGCCGACCTCAACATCCCGGATATCGTGAGAGGGATCACGAACCATCACCGCGGACTATTCTTGGTGTGTGGGATCACCGGTAGCGGGAAATCGACCACCCTGGCCGCCATGGTGGATTACATCAACGCCCGGCGGCACGCCCACATCATTACGGTTGAGGATCCCATCGAATATGTGTACCGGGACAAGGAAAGCTTGATCTCCCAACGGCAGATTGGCCGGGACACGTATAGCTACGCCAATGCCTTGCGCGGCGCCTTGCGCGAGGATCCCGACGTCATCCTCGTCGGCGAGATGCGCGACATGGACACCCTCCGCGCCGGCGTCAGCGCCGCCGAGACCGGCCACTTGGTGTTCAG
>JAWOFY010000072.1:0-12083 GCA_046497285.1 Candidatus Hydrogenedentota bacterium | reverse complement strand
TGCGACGCATGTAGGGCAATGTAACGCCCCCTGGAGAATTGTATGCAATATTGTATGGTTGCCGGATACACAAATGTAATCTACAATAAACTCCAGGGGTGTGTTATTAGATGTGGCGTGCAAAGAGTCCGCGGTCGTGGACTACCATTTATGCGTAAATGCCAAAATATGCGCCGAATGATATACTAATAAGGAGTTGGCTGGCGATAGTGTCGCGGTGAAAAGCTATCAGCTTGGGGTGAAGTGTGCCCGTCTTCGGCTTCGGCGAGGTTTTGGATTGCGATTATCGGCCTTAGGTTGCTGGTGATCGCGGTTTGGATTGGAGTTGCGCGTGATTCAATTTGGGTACGCGTAGTATACTGTATATGTCGCATTAAAAATAATGAACTCAATGCCACATAATGAGAGGCGCAGCGGTGAGGCGCTTGTCCGCCTCGGCCCGGCGGGGTGGTCGTACCGGGATTGGGAAGGCAAGGTGTATCCGCCGGACAGGCCCCGCTCCATGCATCCTTTAAGCTTGTTATGCCGGTATTTCGATACGGTTGAGATTAACAGCACGTTTTATGCGCCAGCGCAAGCAAAGAATGCGGCCTTGTGGATGGAAAAGGTCGCGGATAACCCCCGGTTCCGATTTAGCGCGAAGCTTTGGGGACGATTCACCCACGAAGGCCTCAGTGAACTCTCAAAGGGAGACGTTAGGGCGTATTGCGAAGGGCTGGGTCCTCTTATGGAGGGACGCCGGTTGAGCGCTGTGCTTGCGCAATTCCCTTGGCGTTTTCGGCGTACGAAGGCGAATAGGCTCTGGCTTGCGCGTCTTTTGGACGCCTTTGAGCCGTATCCGCTTGCGGTTGAATTCCGTCATGCGTCGTGGGATAAGCCTGAGGTTTATGAAGGGTTGCGGAACCGGAATGTGGCTTTTTGCAACATTGACCAGCCGCTATTTCAGAATTCGCTTGGTCCGGGCGAGGCTGTTACAGCCCCCGTGGCGTACGTGCGGCTTCATGGCCGGAACAAGGCGAATTGGTTTCGGGAGGATGCTGGCCGGGATGAGCGCTATGATTATCTGTACACGGAGGAGGAATTAACGCCTTGGCTGGATCGGATCAAGCGGATGCGCGAGAGAGCCGAAGAAGTGTTGGTCATTACAAATAACCATTTTGGAGGTCAGGCCGTTGTCAATGCGCTGGAGTTGACGCATGGGCTCAACATGGATATTCCATCCTTACCGGAAAGCCTGCTGTGTTCATGGCCGCGGTTGAAAAACGTTGAGAGCAAGGGATAAGGGACGTAAGATGGTTCCAGCTTCGGCGTCAAACAAGGAGGCGGTGCGCTTGGTCTGGCGAATAACGAGCGTTATTGTTGTTCTGAGCGCGTTCGCGGTCGTTTTTCGCGGCTATTTGAGCTGGGAGGCGGATGAGAGGGGCTTTGAGGAGGCCGTGGAGACCATGTTGGCGCTCTACGACGAGGATCCCCAGGCCCGGCGTCCGGAAACACGCGTAGCGATAGAACAGGTCGCGAGGGTGGCGGAGGAAGCCCCGGACAATGCGCCGGCGGCGGCGTGTTTTGCGCAGGGAGTGTTGCTGGAAGGTCAGGAGCGGCTCGGCGAGGCGGAAAAGGCGTACCGGCGAGCGATTGCCCGCGATCCGGAGTGGAGCCGGGCGTATTATGGGTTGGGGGTTGTACTTCATAAGCAGGAGCAAGTGGAAGAGGCCGAGGCGTATTTGCGCCAAACCATTGCGCTGGCGCCAAAGTGGAGCCGGGCGCACAACGGACTGGCCATTCTGTTACGTATGAATGGGCGGATGGAAGCGGCTCGAAAGCGAGCTAAAAGGGCGGTGGAGCTTGCCCCCAATAGTGTGGCCTCGCGTAACAACTACGGCAATTTGCTTGTGCGATTAGAGAGATATGAAGAAGCGGTGGAGGAGTATCTCGCGGCGATAGCGGTGGCGCCCGAGCACCCGGCGCCTTACTATAACCTCGCGTGTGTGTGCAGCCTTCAGGGAAACCATGAAGAGGCGTACGAGTACTTGGAGCAGGCAATCGCGCTGGACGCGGCCTTCCGCGAACAAGCCCGCCGGGACGGGGATTTTGACGCGATAAGGGATGACCCGGAGTTCCGCGCTCTTGTGGACGAGAACAACGCGTAAGACGGAATAGAAACAGGAGGCGAGAATTTGCCCTGGGATAAGGGCGTCCCCCCTGAACTGTGCCTTGTGGGCCGGTTCAGGGGGATGTTGTCTGTCAGGGGGACGGATGATTGCGTTCCATCAGTTGCGCTAAGGCTTGAGGGGCCGAACGAAGATTCGCGGCTAGAAGGTAAAGAATGGTGAAGAAATGGGGGACCGTGACAGCGAGTTCGATGCGGAAGAGGGCCATACTGGTGGGGGCTATAGGGATGACTAGGGCGAAGGGGATGGTGGCGGCGAGCGCGACATAAGGTATGCGGTGGAGAGCGCGTCCCGTCATGGCGCGGCACAGGTTCGTTAGACGCAAGAGGTAGAAGATGATGAGGTAGCCTGCTAACGTCCACAAACTGCCCTGTAAGCGCGACCACTGGAGGTAGACGTTGCCAGGAAAGAAGTCGCTTACCTGTTGGATCCATTCAGGGAGCATCGGCGCCTCGTTTTAGCGGTTTGGGATAATGGTTACAAGGTTCCACGTGGAACATGAACGCAAGGGTTTGAGTTAGGGAAAGTGGTAACCAGGGGCTTCTCATTACTCCAACCGCCTTATCCTGCGTTTACGATCATCAGAAGCGCCCGCTTTCGGTGGAACCGGTAGACGTTGTCGGCGCTACTTCACGGAGCAGCCGGTATCCCCGCCACAGATAAAACGCGGCGAGCCATTCCACCGTGATCCACACGACACCGGCGACACGCAGATACAGGCCAACGGCGTTTCGAAGAGCGGCGAAAGCATCATGAGTGTCTATAAAAGCTTGGGCTGACGCCGTTGAGGAAAGCCCTATGGCGCGCGCGGCCGTAGCTTCGGCAGAGAAGACAACAAAAGCGCCAACGGTAACCAACACGGCGAGTGATGCAAAGGGTCCGCTGTGGTTCACCAGGCCGGAATCGTTTGGCGGGGGTTGACCCGAAGGGCGGGGCTCCGTAAGCGCTTTCCGAAGACCGATATAGACGCGACGCCCATGATAGACAATGGCGATTTCAAGTACGACCCAAATGGTGATGAACGCGCACCAGATCAGGCTGTGCGTGTAGGCCCAGCGAGCGTAAAGAAGAGCGATGTCGTTCGGGCTCGTCTGAGTGCGCAGAGCGGTTTCAAGGATGTCCGGGAGAGGATAGAGATAGAACCGTGCGACAACGGCCACGCAAAGGACGACGAAGCCGGCGGTCCAGTGGCGCGCCCGCCGGCGAAACTTAGGTGTGAGGCGAGGGTTGGATTCGCGGGGATAATGTTCCACGTGGAACCTGGCCAGCAGAACGAGATAAAGGATGGCGAGTTCCGCTGCAATCCAGAACAAGCCAGCGGTTTCGACCATGAGGTCGCGGGTCCAGAGCCGGTTGGCAAGTGAAAGCGCTTCTTCCAAGTGTGAGGCGTCCATCGGATCGGTCATCGTCTGTCATGCGTTAAGGGAACGCCATTATCGCCGTTGAACCGGGAAAAATCAATCGGTTATCCGGTATAGCTCGCCACGGCGCAAACCTTCGCGGCTCCAGGCGTCCTCTATAGGTTCCACGTGGAACCCCCGGTCTTCTGCTTGCGGACCCCGCGCGAACTGACACAGATACACCACCCCAAACGGTAATTGCTCGAGAATCCTCTGAAACACTCTCTGAGGTTGCTCCACGGCACGCGCTGTGACAATACCCGCCCCCTCAAGGTCCATTCCCTCCGGATACGTCCCTTGAACGAGATCGATGTCTGTCAAGGCTAAGGCGCCCATCACCTTACGGAGAAAGCCGGCCTTGCGTTGAGAGCGTTCAACAAGGACCAAAGGCGTATGGGGCAAGAGTAGCTTAACGGGAATGGCCGGAAACCCCCCGCCACTTCCGATGTCCACCCATACGGCATCCTTATGCGCGGTCTCCCGGATATAGGAGGCGAGACTGAGCGAGTCGGCCACGTGACGCCGCCAAAGTTCTGGGACATCGTCAGGCGCTACGAGTCCAGCATACGCATTCCACTGCTCGATGAGTGCGAGGTAGCGCTCCGCGGTCTCCTCGAAGGCAACGAGGTCCTCAAAGCCTTCCTCATGAAGCAGCGCTCGGATTTTCGGACGACAGAACTTCTCGTTCGGCATTCGCCTTCCTTCCTTGTCAGTAGCTGTAGTCAAGCTGGAGCCCCGAATCACCAAGACGGGAGCATGGGGGGCGCTCAATGGCCTCAACGTTCATCGTATGGGAAAAGACTATCTATCCGCTAGTATGGCCGTTGATGGGCAATAAGGCGATTACGGCATCTGTCCGAAAGTTGACATACTGGCGACGGCATGATATCGTACGCTTTCATACTTGTATCTTATAACGCCCGGGAGGCGCCAGTGAAGTATTTACTTTTGCTCGGCGATGGGATGGCCGACTATCCCCTCGAAGCGCTTGAAGGCCGCACCCCCCTCGATGCAGCCGCGACACCCGCCATGGACGCCGTGGCGCAACGCGGAGTGTGTGCGCAATTTTCGCCCATTCCAGAAGGATACCCCCCAGGGAGTGACGTGGGCAACCTCGCCGTGTTCGGCTACAAACCCGCCGAGTTTTATACGGGCCGCGCGCCCCTAGAGGCGGCCAACCAAGGAATTGAGGTGGGAGCGGAAGAGCTCGTCTTTCGCTGCAATTTGGTCACGCTCGAAGATGGGACCATGGCGAACTTTACCGCGGGCCATATTAGCTCGGCGGAGGGGGCGCAACTGATAGACGCGCTAAACAGCGCCTTGGCCGATCTTCCTGTTCGCTTTCATCCCGGCGTGGGATACCGGCACCTGGCGATTGTGACGGCTTCCGACAACGAGTTAAAGGGATTGCTTCAGGTCAAATGCACGCCTCCACACGATATTTCGGACCAACCGATTGCGGACTACCTGCCGGGTGGCGGCAGCGGGGACGTTCTGCGAACCATCATGGAGCGCAGTCAATCCGTTTTGCAAACCCATCCCGTAAACGCCGCTCGCGTGGCGAATGGAGACCCTCCGGGGAATTCCGTGTGGCTTTGGGGCCAGGGTGTCGCTCCCGCTCTCCCTTCGTACCGTGAACGGTTTGGTTTAACCGGAGCCGTTATTAGCGCTGTCGACTTGGTCAAGGGCATTGGACGGGTCGCGGGCCTGGACGTGATCGACGTGCCGGGAGCGACGGGATATCTGGACACGGACTACGCCGGTAAAGTGGAAGCCGCGCTCGGAGCCTTGGAAACCCGGGATTTCGTTTATCTTCATGTGGAAGCGCCGGATGAGACGGCGCACCAAGGGCGTGAAGACCTGAAGATTCAGGCTATCGAGGATTTTGACCGGCACGTCGTCATGCCGGTTTTGGACTATGCGCAACGCCAAGAGAACGCGCGCATTTTGGTTGCGCCGGACCATGTAACCGCCATCAGTACGCGCACGCATGCGGCGGGCCCTGTCCCGTTCGCCATGTGCGGGACGGGCATCGATGCAAATGGCGCGCGGCGCTATTGCGAAACGGAGGCCGAGCGCTTTGGGTTGCCTTTTCCCGAAGGGCACCGCTTGGTTCCTTTCTGGCTCACCCAGCCGACCATTGATGCGGAGGCCTTGGCCGGGCTAGGCGTCTAGCGTGAACTTTCCCCATCCTCTTCTGTAAAGTGTGTTGTTAATTCAGAGGTAGTCACATAGGTGGTAAGGTGTTTGTATTATGACCAAACGCATTGAGATATACGATGTCACCTTGCGCGACGGCGCCCAAGGGCCCGGCGTTAAGTTTTCCGCTGAGGATCAGATTCGAGTGGTGCAAGAACTCGACGGATTTGGCGTGGATTTCATTGAAGGAGGGCAGCCCGCTTCGAATCCGAAGGCGGCTGACTTGTTCCGCCGAGCAAAGGACCATGCCAGCCGGACCAAGATGGCGGCGTTTGGAAGCACACGCCATCCGAAATCCACGGCGGAAGAAGACGCTAACCTCAAGGCGCTTCTTTTGGCGGAGACGGACATCGTGACGATTTTCGCGAAATCTTCTCCTTTGCACGCCAAGGAAATCCTGGGGGTGACCTTGGACGAGAACCTTGACATCGTCGAGGATTCGGTCCGGTTTCTGCGCGAGCAAGACCGCCGGGTATTCTTTGACGCCGAACACTTTTTTGATGGGTTCTATAGCGACGAGGAGTACGCCTTGTCCGTCCTGGAACGCGCCCACGGCGCCGGGGCGGAGGTGGTGATCCTTTGCGACACCAATGGAGGCCGTTTGCCCTGGGAAGTCGCGCAAGCGACGCGGCGGGTACGCGATCGGTTGCCGGGCGCCAAGATCGGCATTCACACGCACAACGACGGCGGATGCGGCGTGGCCAATACCCTGGCGGCCGTTCAGGAAGGGGCCGTCCACATCCAGGGCACCATCAACGGATATGGCGAGCGCACCGGCAATGCGAATCTGTGCACGATAATCCCGAATCTCCAGTTGAAGATGGGCTACGACGTCGTGCCGGAAGAGCAGTTGGCCCGTTTGACGCCCATGTCCCATCTCGTGGCGGAGTTAGCCAATATGGCTCCCCGTGATGCGGATCCTTTTGTGGGCCGGGATGCCTTTACCCATAAGGGAGGCATGCACGCCGACGCGGTCAAGAAAGTGAAGCGCAGCTATGAACACGTGGACCCCGTTTCGGTGGGCAACACGACGCACGTTTCCGTGAGCGAGATGGCGGGCCGATCGAGTCTTCTGGAGAAGGCGCGCGAATTCGAGATCGAACTGCAACGGGACACGCCCGAGACGCGGCGAATCCTTGAACGCGTGAAGGACCTGGAGAATCAAGGTTACGAATTCGAGGGGGCCGACGCCAGTTTGGAACTCCTCATGCGCAAGGCGATTGGGCAGTATCGCACGTTCTTTCTACACCGGGGATTTCGCGTCAGCGTGGAACAGCCGGATGTGGAGGGCCGTCTAACGTCGTCGGAGGCTACCCTCAAGGTGGAACTGCCCAACGGATTGCTGATGCACACCGTATCCGAAGGCGAAGGACCGGTGGACGCCTTAAACAACTCGCTTCGGAAAGCCCTTGACGCCACCTACCCCGAATTGAGCGAGGTGCATCTCGAAGACTACAAGGTCCGGATTATCGACGGCCGGGCGGGAACGCGCGCGCAGACGCGCGTGCTCATCGAATCGGGGGATGCGAGTACTTCGTGGAGCACGGTAGGGGTCTCGGAGAATATCATCAGCGCATCGTACTGGGCGTTGGTGGACAGCATTGAGTACAAACTTCTGCAGAGCAGGGGGTATGAAGAATGAGGGGAACTCGCCAGCGATAAGCTTCCGGTGTGACAAACAAACCTCTCCCCCTCCACCTTAGCCAGCAGGAGGGGGTATCCATGAGCGCTTGGCGGTATTCTTCTGTGTACACCTAGCTCACTGAGCGCCTTTAGCCGAGAAGTGAACGCTTCCAGTAACGTAAAGCGCTCTTACGCAGACGAGTCATCTTCTGTATGGGGGCCTTTGAAACGTTCATCGCTCTCATTGAGATCGGCCTGCCCGAATCCAGAAGCCATTTCCCCCGTTTCCACCCATTCCTTTAGAGCCTTTCCGGGCCTGAAGTTGACGACTTTTTGCTCGCCGATCTCGACGGTTTCGCCGGTTCGAGGGTTGCGCCGGGTTCGGGGTTTTCGCAGCTTGACTTCAAAAACGCCAAAATTGCGAAGTTCCAGCCGTCCATCTTCGGCCAGCGATTGGGTAACGGTGTCCAGCATGCCTTGCACGACGGTGGCCACTTCCTTTTGGGTATAGCCTAAGTGCTCCGCCACCTGAAGCACGAGTTCCCGCTTCGTGACCCTATTCTCTCTATCTTTCGCCATTAGCCTGTCCAGCTTCACGTGAACTTAACCGTGCGCGCCGTTACCCAAAAAGATCGTTGAAGGCGCCAAGGTACATCTCGCGCACCTGCGGAATGGCCAGGGCTGCAATAACGATGACCGCAACGACGGCCGCGACAACCAAGCCCTTCTTCATGCCGGGCGACATCCCGCCCCCACCTACCGGTTGGTCCGCCGTGATGCCGAGTGACACCTTCTCGCCGCGTTGGGCCCGCGCTTTTTTGTCCTCCAGCCCCCCCAACGTTTCGTTGATGGAGATGAAGGCCCGGTGCCATTCATTCTGCAGTTTCTTAACGGCCACTTCGGACTGGGAGTAGATGGCTTCGAGACTAGTGGCCCCTGACACGATGTTCATCGTGTTGCCATCTATCTGAAAGTCGCTGCCGAGATGATCTTTCAACACCCGGTGCTGACGCGCCAGCTTACTCTTGATTTTCAAGAAGTGGTTTTCCAATTCGGTCTTGTTTGCGTCGGGTTTGTTATAGGCGTTCAAGAGTTGATTGAACATTAGCCAATCGTTCATGAACTCCCGCACCATTTGACAATTTTGTTCAATCTGGTCGACCAGTTGCTGCTGTTTTTTGCCTAGCTTTCGAGCCATGTTATGACCCTTCCTCATTCTAAGTTGCGACGGAAACGATTTTACTGTAGCAAAGGACCGGGATCCTGTCAAATCCCGCGCATGGATTGTCCCGCCTACCCCTCAATTCTACCGCGCCTTTCCCCCTTTAGGAATAGCGGGAGGGGCGCCGGATTTTCCCCTAGAATACTCTAACGGCTGCTCCTTTCGCCACCATGCCATCAGCTTACCTGTGTAGTCGGGCCGTGGCGCGGCTTAACGCCTACGCGCCAAGTGGAAATATTGGAGCCGGTTTACCCAGAGGTGGGGGACACTACGATAGCGCCCGGTCTCGAAGACATAAAGGCGGCGACGTCGCGTCTTGCGCAAGAAATCTCGTGGCGAGAAGGGGGCGAAGCCTAGAACATCGCCCCCGTTGAGACCGCGCTTATTAGATTCTGATGGCGGTTGAGCTGGGCGCGCACCGCCGCGGCCAAGTCGTCGTCCATGGGGAGCATGGCGATTGATTTGGGGTTAATGTCCCCGCCGCTTGTTCCCGGACCCGAGTGAACGCCGAACGTGTTGCACAAGGCGTCCACGATATGCGTCACGTGAGCCAGCGGCTCCTCAATGGCGTCGATATCCGGCTCGTGGTGTCCCCCAATCGCTTCCGCCAACGGATGAGGCAGGCCCCACCGTTCGGCGATCCATTGGCCCACGTTGGCGTGGGTGTATCCATCCAACACTTCTTGCTCGGCCTCACAAATGTTGTAGGCCTCGGTCTCGGCCAATTGGATAGCGTCGGCGTAGACGTTCGGGAAATGCTGCATGAGCACGGCTTTGCCGATGTCATGCAACAATCCCGCGACGTGAGCGCCGCGCAGATTGGGCATAAGCGTGACATAACGCAGCTCGAACACGCTGCACGCAACCGAACATGTCAGGCTGTGCCGCCAAAGCTGCCGCATGAGTCTTACGCTGTCGCGGTCCAATCCCAGGCTATCAATCACGGTTATGGAGAGCGCCAACCGCTCCACCTCGTCAAAGCCCAGCACGACGACGGCGTCTGGCGCCGTCATGATGCGGCGCTGCAAACCGTAGGCCGCGGAATTGACGAGGCGAAGGAGTTTCATCGTCAAAGCTGGATCCCGCGATATCTCTTGAGCGAGGTCCAGGGCGTCCGCGTCGGGATCACGCACCAAATCCATGATCCGAGTCATAACCTCAGGCAGCGTGCCTAGCGTCTCAATGCGTGCTACCTGTTCCTTTATACCACCGATAGATCCCGCGGCCATTGTTCACCCTCGCGTTTTGCATCATCCCAAACGGTATGCCGGTTCCTTGGCCCGGGCGTAACTTCAGCCCGGCGCGATACGTTTCTCCCTCCCGGAACGCGTGTTCAACGGGTAAGGTATACATCGCCCAATTGTGCGCCAAACTTTAGCCTAACCGCATCAAAGTTTTGCGGGATCCGCACAAGAACCCTGTGCGCAAGCTCCATGAGGGCAACGCGTCTTTTACCCCCTACCCGGCGATTGGAGTTATATCAGCCCTGCCGTGTACTTGGCCCATCCCAAAAGTGTGAATAGGGCGGCTTTGCGCCCCAGGACTGGCTCGGGGTGGAGTTCACCATAAAGCTGGACGGACCTTTGTCTCCATGCGGGGGTGGACATCGAAACGACCCCAGCGGGGTCACGGATACTAGCCAGGGGTTGAGCCCGCGAGCGCAAGCGCAAGCGAGAGGGCGACACCCCTGGATCCGAGAGCCCACCCCGATCGACCCCGGCAGGGGTCGCAGCAGCCGGGCGCCCAAAGGTTCGGCGACCCTTACCAGGGTCGGTATTGGGTACCGCTGTTTCCAGGGGTATCGCCCGCACGCTATCGCCTACGGGCTCAACCCCTGGCTAGCATCTGTCATCCCTACGGGATGGATTTGTTGCAAGAACCTTTTCAGGCTAAGTCAGACTCGATCGGAACATTCACAAATTTAAGATGGACCGAGTACCAGCGCGTCGTGAACAAAACCCGCGGTCATGGCGTCGGTATCTGGTAAAGATGGGAGGCGATGACACCCTCCCGTTGCGCGAGGAGGCAGACGGAGCCCCAATCGCCGGTTAAGGTGGCCTGCCGGGTGTTTACATCCCCCCGGCGCTTCGGGGCGCCCCCTTCAAACAGGGGAATTGGTCGGCTCACTTCTGGGGTGAATAAAGTTTCACCCGATTTGGCCGTTTTACACATAGGATGTTCTCCTTTTGGGGAAGAAGGAGTAAGGGGATGGTGTTCCCTGGAGCAGTATCCTTACCCCGCGATTGGGGATTCCCAAGGAGCGGGCGCGGTCAGGTATAATGTGTCGAATACAGAGAGGCATCTGGCAATTATCACCTAAAGGCGTCCTTTTGCTCGGTGGGATGTGTGGGCAGGCCGCATGCAAGGCCGGGCCATGACAGGAGTTTTTAATTTGCTGATACGCCACGGTTTTCTTTGGGGAACGCTTCTGTTGTTGGCGCCGTTGTTGGCCGACGGCGCGGAGGAAGCAGCGCCCTCTGCGGACGCGGCTTTCCAACTCCCGTGGGCGGGGAAAGGCCTTGTAGCGGCCGAGCGTCACCCCCTCCCGCAAGCCGACGTCGAATACTATCTGGAACACCTCACTACGGTGACCGAGTACGAGTATTTCAAAGGCTACCAGCCGCCGCCCGTGGAAGAGAAAACAGGCGCGGAACCGCTGCAAATCGGGGAGAACCTCCCCATCGACCTTGGGCCGGAAGACATCTTTCTGGATTGGCTGCCCGATGGGGACCAACATGTGTTCCTCGGCGCCATCCGCTCCCTCGACGCCGAAGGGATGCGCCTGGAAGCCGATGTGTCGGCGCTGGCGCCGGACGATGAGCTGTGGGTGATTGATCCGGAGGAACCGCGCGCGTTCGGACCCTACGGTCCGGACGATGAAGAGGCGGAGACCAAATGGCTCGCCAGCATGTCCGGGGACATGGCCGTACTCATGGTGCGGTCCGAGTCGGCGGAATTGCCGCTGGTTTACCTTCATACGTTGGCCCATTTCCATCAACCGCCGCCAAAACCGAAGGCGCTGTCTTGCAATGTCAACATCGCGTGTAAATCGCGGGACGGCGTCCTAAACGCAGCCGCGGCGGTGGGGGTTGTGCTCACGACCTCGTCAAACGGCCCCATCGCGGCTTCCGGCGCGCTGATTAATAATCCCGACATAGACGACCCCGCCCCCCTGTTCATCACGGCGGCTCACGCCATCGGCAACGACAGCGAAACCCGGAACGCTGAGATTGTGTGGGACTACCGCGCGGAAAGCTGCGGCGAAGATGACGCCCCCGACTTCTCTTCCCTTCCCCGAAGCGAAGGTAAAGAGCTATTGGCCACGGACCAAGACCTCGACATCACTCTCGTGCTGCTCGACGATGTGCCCAGCGGCGACCGCATCACGTATCGCATCCTGCCTGGGAAGGAACTCCTTCAGCTGAGGCTCGCGTTCCCGAATCACGACCATGCGCTTGATGCCGATCGCCG
>JAWOFY010000165.1:0-5783 GCA_046497285.1 Candidatus Hydrogenedentota bacterium | reverse complement strand
ACGCCACTCCAAATGGTAGCGAACTCGCTGGCGGCGCCACCATTGAATTCTGGGGCGGCCGAATCATGAGCGCCGTTCCAATTGGATTGTTCATACTTTGGGCTATTCTACAAACGGGTCTACTGCGCATAGGCGATACTTCTGGACTCATAGGTGGGATACTCATTAGTTTGGTTATTGGCATGCTTTTTGTGCGTGGATCATGGACGCCATACGCCAACGCCATTTTTGAGGGCATGGCTCAGAAGGTGGCCGTCACCGCTATTGTGGCCTGGCTGTGGGCGGGCATGTTTTCGCAAACGCTGCAAGCCGGCGGATTCGTCAACGGCCTCGGCTGGCTAGCCGAGATTTCGGGCGTGGGTCCCACTCTCTTTCCCGTGATCACGTTCGTCCTAGCCGCGCTCTTGGCCACGGGAATTGGCACCGGTTATGGGACGGTGATCGCGTTTGTTGCGCTGTTCTTCCCTGCGGGCGTCGCCTTGGGCGCCGACCCGGTGCTTATGTTCGGCGCCATCTTGTCGGGAGCGGTCTTTGGGGACAATCTCGCCCCCGTCAGCGATACAACCATCGTGAGCGCCGTCACTCAAGACTCCGACGTGGGCGGGGTGGTGGCCAGCCGCTTTAAGTACGCCTTCCCGGCTGCCGCGCTCGCGGCTCTGGCCTACGTGATCGCTGGCGCCATGGCCCCCCTCACAGAGGTCGCTGCAGACGCCCGAACGCTGTTTGCCGAGGAAGCCGAACCGCGCAGCCTTGTGCATCTACTATCCATGGCCATGGTCATCGGGATGGCCATTCGGGGCCGGCATATTGTCGAGGCGATTTCGTGGGGCCTTATCACCGCGATTGCGCTTAACCTTGTCTTTGGCTTGGCGCCCCTCAGCGCCATCCTTGTATTCAACGTGGCTGAAGAGACCTGGGCCGCCAGCGCCCTTGGCGGTTTGCCCGTGGTGGAGATTGTCCCGGTGGGAGAAGAGAGCGTAGGCGGCAGCATCTACGAAGGGGCCGCAGGGTTCGTGACAATGAGCGTACTCATCCTGCTTGTCATCGCCGCTGCCCAAATCATGATCCGGGGCGGGGGCTTCCAAGCTTTGCAGGACTGGTTGTTGGCGGCCGTGGCCAAGACCGTGCGCTCGGCCGAGATGACCATGGTGACCGCCACGGCCGCCATCAACGCGGCCATTACCATCAACACCGCCGCCGAGATCGCCGTGGCGCCCTACATCGCTAGCATCGGCAAACGCTTCAACATTAATGGCTACCGGCGGGCCAACATCCTTGACGCGAATACCTCGGCTTTGGGATACATTTTTCCATGGTCGGGCGGTGTTCTGATAGGCTTTACGCAAATGAATCTGCTGGTGGACACCTATGACTGGTTCACCCCGGGCATGGTGGTAAGCCCAGTCGAGGCGTGGCCGTGGGTCTTTCACGGGTGGCTGCTGGTGTTCGTATTCCTATTCTCCGCCTGGACCGGCTTTGGCCGCGAATACACATCGGATCGAATCAGCAAAGGGAGTACAACGATATGAAGAAGCTTTTCGGTACATGGCGCTTCCGCAGCTCGAGGCCCGCTTTCGAGGTGGGTCAAGTGGTCTCGCTCTATATAACGGGATTCGAGCTCGACACGAACGTCGCCGTGGCGCGTGTGGGGGATTCTATACTGACGGTTCACGGCGCCCATCCCGCCGACGTAGACTGTCTGTTGCAATTACGAGTAGATGATTTTGACCATGACCTATCCACAGGCGCCGCGCAAGTCATTCGCGAATAGGGCATCCCGTTGCGCCCAGCTCTTGAATTTGGGAAGTACTTAAAGTGCTACATGCGGTTGATTTAGAAGACTCCGAATATCTATAATGAGCTTTTGCGGCGTGATGGATGCCAGCTCAGGTTAGGGAGAACCGCGGTAGCTAAACAAGGGAGTCGTGTTTCTATGGCGAAGGTGGCGTCCTTAATTTCCAAAAGCGCCCTTGAGCGAAACCGTCGACTACAAGAGGAGGAATGAACCATGAAATTGACAAGACGCAGTTTTTTGGGAGGCGCCGCCGGAGCGGTGATGGTGGCAGGCGCCATGACGAGAGGCGCCGTGTTTGGCGCCAATGACCGCGTTGTACTCGGAAGCATCGGAGTTGGTAACCGGGGTTCCGGATTGGCGCGAGATTTCCACGGCTACGACGATGTCGAAATCGCCGCTATCGCCGACGTGGACCGGGAAGCCGCGGAGAGCGTAGCAGCCAACGTTGACGGCGCCGACATCTACAACGATTATCGGGAGCTACTGGAGCGGAACGACATAGACGCGGTGATTATCGCCACACCGCTTCACTGGCATGCGTTACACACCATCCACGCGGCCCAAGCGGGAAAAGACATCTATTGCGAGAAATGCATCTCCAACACCATCCGCGAAGGCCGGTTGATGATGGAGGCCGTGCGCAAATATGATGTGATTTTCCAGACGGGCAGCCAGCAACGCTCCGGGCAGCGCGAGTACGACGCTTGCACTCATGTGCGCAACGGCTCGATCGGCGATATCGTTACCATCGAGGCCTACAACTACCATAGCCCGGTGGAATTCGCCCACCACGCGGAGGCTATTCCGGACCACGTGGACTGGGACCTCTGGCTTGGACCCGCGCCCATGCATCCCTACAACTTCAGCGTGTTCGATAACCGCTCCGAGCCAAGCTGGTCCACCGTATGGCCCTTCTCCGGCGGGGACATGACCGACGGCGGCGCCCACGGTCTCGACATGGCGCAGTGGGGCTTGGGCATGGACGACAGCGGTCCCGTCGAAGTGTGGACCGAAGGCGAGCCGTTCGTGCGGCAGTACAGCACGGACGACAATCCCGCCGGACGCCACCAAGGTCCCCGCGCCCCCATCGTCCACATGCGCTATGCCAATGGAACCGTTATGGAGTTGACGGGCGCGCCCAAGTTCGGTGTCAAGTTCATCGGTGAAAATGGGACAATCGAGGTGGGCCGTAACCATTTTGACTCCGATCCACCTGAGTTGATGCAAGAACCGCTAGAAGATCCCGACAGCGAACTGTATCACAGCGAGCACCACTTCCGTAACTGGGTGGATTGCGTCCGCGAGCACCGGGATCCCGTGGCTCCCGTCGAGGCGGGTCACCGCTCGGCAAATGTATGCCATCTCGGCAATATCGCGCGCTGGGTAAGTGAGGTAAACCAGGCCACAGGAGAGGTCTTGCAATGGGATCCCGAGGCGGAGGAGTTCACCAACAGCAAGATCGCCAATTACTTCCTAGACACACCGAGGCGCGCAGCGTTCGAACTGCCCGATTCTGTATAGCCTTTGACTCCAAGGGGAGTGGCGCTCTGGAGACTCGCGGCGTTTGAGTCATATCAAGTGTGGAGAAATGGAGAATCGAGGCGGCTGGCGCGGGGTACACCGGGCCAGCCGCTTTCAAGGCAAGGGCCGTATCGCGTTGAGCCGTAAGATGGAGAAAGCGTGAAAGCGTTTGCCAAACCGTTTGGGCAAGGTATCCGCGGCCAGCCGGTGGCGGATGCGGCTTCCCAGAAACACAAAGGCGGCGAAGAGGCTCCCAAACCTGTTGATTGGCTTTCCGGACCGCATCCCTTATGTCTCGTGTCGCGCTCTCCTTTTATGTGGCCTACCTAACGACATATTTTCGGCCATTGTACCGCCTCGCGCCTGGAACGTCCTAAAGGGGGACCGTATGTGGCGTCACCCCCCGCCGGTGGCTTATACTCTTGCGGAAACGCAGTTACCGACCATAGGCAGGAGGCGCGAGCACAGATGGAAATTCAAGTCCACGCCCTGAATGAATGGACCGTATCCGCTGACACTGTATTGATCATCCCCGCGTTCGAGGGAGAACGTCCCCCTACCCCCCTGGAGATCTCCGCTGTCACGGCGGTGCGGGAGGAGGGCGTGTTCACGGGCAAGGCCGAGGAAACCTGTGTGCTGCCGTGCGCCGCCGATTGCCGCGGCGTGTTGCTCCTAGGGCTTGGCGGACGCGATGAGTGCAACGGCGAAACCTTCCGCCGCGCGGCCGGCAAAGCGGCGGACGAACTCCGCCGTCACCGAGCAGATCGCGCTGTGCTCTTCATCGCTGATGGGTTTCCCGCGCCGCCGGAGGCCTTTATTGAAGGCCTTGTGCTCGGGCAGTACGAGTTCGCGCGGTACAAGAAACCCGCGGATCCGCCCTCTGTTTCCGTGGCGCGTCTCGATCTCGTGGCGGAAAACCGGGACCGCGTGGACGTGACGGCGTGTGAGTTGGCCCGGCATGAGACGGCCAACGCGAACTGGGCTCGCGACCTCGCGCACAGAGGCTCCAACGATCTTACCCCGACCAAGCTTGTAGACGAGGCCACCTCCATGGCGGCGGAGGTGAATTGCGGCGTGGAAGTCCTCGGTCAAGACGAGCTCGAGGCCCTCGGCATGGGGGCGCTGCTCAGCGTGGCCAGGGGCAGCGAGGAACCCGCGTGGCTTGTCACCCTGACCTATACACATCCCCAGGCGGAACGCACGGTGGCCCTCTTGGGCAAGGGCATCACGTTCGACTCCGGCGGGATCAGCATCAAGCCCGGTCAAGCCATGCATCAGATGCGGTACGACATGTGCGGCGCGGCGGCCGTGCTAGGGGCGATGAAGTCCATCTGCCAGCGTAAGCCGTCGATCAACGTCGTTTGCGTTGTGCCGGCGGCGGAAAACATGCCGGATGGATGGGCCACGCGGCCCGGCGACATTGTCACGGCCTACAACGGGACTACCATTGAGGTGCACAACACCGACGCCGAGGGACGCATGATCCTCGCGGACGCCCTCGCCTACACCGCAGAACAGCACAAGCCGAGCGCCATGGTCGATGTGGCGACTTTGACCGGCGCGGCCATCGTGGCCCTCGGGCATTTCGCGGCGCCCGTTATGACCCCCGACGACCGCCTGTGGGCGCAACTCGAGGCGGCGGGCGACACCACGGGGGAACGGGTCTGGCGGTTGCCTTTATGGAAGGATCATAGCCAGCTCATCGACGCTCCCCTTGGGGATATCGCGAATATCGGCCCCAAGGGCGAGGCGGGAACCATCGTCGGTGGCGCGTTCCTGAAACGCTTCGCCGGAGACACCCCCTGGGCGCACATCGACATCGCCGGCATGGCCTGGGATGTTAAGCATCTTCCCTACTGGGACGCTAACTACGCCACTGGCTACGGCGTGCGCCTCCTCACCGAATGGGTCGCCCGAGAGGCGGCGGAAGGGTCAAGGTAGACGTGATGGAAGGGCTGCTGGATGATTTTCTCTGGTTCCGCTACGACATGGAAAATGACGTACTCTATCTCCGCCTGGTGGAGCACCGGTATGCACCCGCGCATTCCGAAGAAACGCAAGACGGCATTCTCCTTCTGCGCAGGGAGGACAACGGCGAGGTCGCAGGAATCACTATCGTGAATTGGTGGAAGCGTTGCGGGGACGGTCCACTTCCCGATTCCATACACGAACTCGAACAGGCCATCGCCCCGTGAACGGAGAGACTGGCGGCGTAATGCCGGCGCACGCAGGACACGTCACCCCCGCAGTGCCAAAAGACCTTAGACAATCCTTTAGCAATGTTAACACTATAGTATGAAGGATATTTAACTTCACAGCGTAATCTGTATAATCAGTTCGTAGGGGGCAGAATGCGACACCGAACTATTCGCTGCCACGCACAATTAAGAGGCGTGGGCCAAGGTTGCTTCTACACAGCCAGCATTGGCATCGATGGAAAACGCACCACACCATTCCATATGGTTTA
>JAWOFY010000119.1:0-3075 GCA_046497285.1 Candidatus Hydrogenedentota bacterium | reverse complement strand
AACAACACTTCCCCATTTACCAGTAACTCCTGATAAGGCAACCTATTAATCTGCCTGTTAAACAAACCCAAAAAAGAGGACCGAGGTCCTCTTTTTTTTATGGTCAATCTAGTATTTTAAGCTGATAATCAGTCTCCAAACCAGATGCTCGGAAAGCACCTCGCGGGAGAACTTCGTGGATTCGATCACTTGCCGTTGCGCCAGAATGCTGAAATAGGTGCTGCTTACATTAAAGACAAGTTCTTCTTCCGAGCGGGCAAACATATGGCTCGCGGCCTCAGACAACAGCGTAGCGGCGCGGAATTCGTTCACAATCCGGCTGCCAGCGTATAAAGGCATCCGTATAGCGACATCCGCTGAAACGATGTCATTCGTGTAATACATGGGTGCGCCCGGTCCCGTGGGAGATCCCAAGCGTTGGGTCTCTTTATGATGGAAATAACTCCCCGTGAGCCCAATGGTGGGCCATCGCGCCGCCCCCCGAATCTTAGCGTCGGCGCGAGCGCTCTCCGCTTCCACGCCGGTAATTAGATGCTCGGGGTTGTTGCTCAAGGCATAAGAGACGCACTCCTCAAGCGTGAGTTCGCTGCCCAGGAGCGGAGACGAGGCAGGAAGGTCTTCCGCACCAGAGGCGGGTGTTTGAACCGAGCGGTTGGCGGCATATTCGGCCCTCGCCGCGCTCACGGAAAGGTCCGTTGGAGCCATGGTGGCGCAGCCCCCTTGAAAGAGGATCACCATGGCCGCCATGAAGCTGGCGGCTACAGAGGTGAAAGCCGGACGGGAAATCATCGCTCACTCCTGATTTGGCGTGGCATTCGCGGGATTGTCATAGGGACGTTCGCCTCTTCCATTCCCCATTCCCAGGCCAGTAACCCCCCGCATCCCACCGGCGCGGGGAGTCTCGTTTCGTTTGCGCATCATGTGAAAAAGTTCTTCCTCTTGCTCGGACGTTAGGATGTCCTTCTGTGTTAGCAAATGCTCCGTGACAATCTCTTGCATTTGCTTTTGAGCGCTCCGAATTCTCTCTTGCTTGGCGGCGATCGCATTCCGATCGGGAGCCTCGGCGGCAATGAGGTCGATTAGTTCACTTCGCAGATGAACAAGATCCTCTCGAACGGCATCCGTGCGTTGGTGGAATGCGCGTATTTTGGGTTCGAGTTGCCGCCATTGGGCCGGGGTCACATTCAGCTCGCGGTGTAATGGACACCAGACTTCTTGGGGTTCCGCCGTGATATCGGCGGACTGTCTCGCCTCCAACACATGAACGGCCCAGATGCTGACAAACGCTAGGTTCATTGCCACGGAGAAGAGCAAAAGCACGGGCAGAAATCTCTTGCGGATTGACATAGCTCCTTACCTATCGGCCGGTGAAACTAGAGTGAAATACATCCCGGGTAACGATGTCTCCTCCGATTCCCCTAATAAACCGTCTCGGTATAGGTCGAGGGGATCTCGTTCCATCGTGGGGGTAACGTCAGCATAGGACGCCGGTTCCCGGTAGGACGTTTGGCCCAACGCCAATCCTATGGCCACCCCCGCCACAAGGGCGGCAACGGCCGCCGCTCGCATCGGGGCGGCGGCTTCCCGCCACCAATCCCGTAGGGTCCAGGCGGGCGCTGCGTCGTTGCGTTGCCGCGCCCGCGCCATGATTCCCGCTGTCAGCCCGCCGGGTATGGGCGGCGTGTCGAGCTGGAGTAAAGCAGCGGCCACGACATCAATCCGCGCCAGCGCCTCCCTGCACGAAGCGCACTCCTTGACGTGGGCCTCCACCCATTCCCGCTGCTCAAGGGAATGGCGACCCTCGGCGTACGCCACAAGCTTGGATTCGATTTCCGGGCAATTCATCGTCATTCCTCTCTTATAAACGGATGAGTTCCGCAAATCCCCCTCCTAACTTCGGGGACTATTCCTCAAGGAGGGGCTTTAGTAGGGGTTCCAAACGTTTTCGCGCCCGCGCCAGCAGCCGTTCAACCGCCTTTGGGGTGGTATTTAAGGCTTCGGCGATCTCGGTCCCGCTGAGGCCTTCGAAATAGCGCAGAACGACGGCCACGCGATACTTGGGCGGCAGGGTGTCGAGCGCTGTTTGAACAGCGTTCGCCCTCTCGTCGCGTTCGATCTGTTGCGAAGCGGATAGGTCAGAACTGGGAACGGAAGGGAGCGGATCGACTGCAAGGGGGCGTTTCTTTCGGAGGTGGTCAATGCACAGGCGGGTAAGAACACGGTAGAGATAGGTCCGAAACGCGGCGGCCGGCTCATATCGATCCGCGGCGTCCAGAATGCGGAGAAAGGCCTGCTGCGCCAAGTCTTCCGCCTCGTTGACATCCCGCACCGAACGAACAGCGACCCGCCATGCCGCGGTCTGATGGCGCTTTACCAACTGCTCGAACGCCCTCATGTCGCCATTGGCCACGGCTAGCATGAGAGATTCGTCACTCGGAGCAGGTTCAGGCAATCCAGTGTTTCCTGATGTTTCTGAGGCTTAAGGCTAAGAGTCCGCTACAAAACGCGACCAGCGCGGCCAGGCTGATACCATAGGGTATCGAACTCCCGCCGTGGATAGTTCCATGGCGGTTTTCCCGTCGCCCGCGTTGCCGCACAAGATGACGAGGCTGACGGTCTTGCCGCGAACGGCGTCCGCCACCTGGCGATCCAGTTCCGTTTCAACGTAGGTTTCCCGTGCGAAGCTGCTGTCGAGCCCGCGCGTCTCGACATTGCCCCAAGGCGAGCCCGGCTGGACCTGCAGAAGTTCCTTCAACCACGGTACTTCGTTTTGCGTGTTCGCCTGCGTAGTGGCCGCCATGACGAAATCCTCCTTCCCACGCGTGTCCCCGGGCACGCCCCCGTTGTGACTTGGAGATTCCTATCCTACCCTATTGGCGCTGTTGGCACAAAGGCAAATGGTCTGAGACGGGAGTTAGTTAGCTCTTGGCGCAGGGTTTGGGTTGGGAGTTTGTCGAACCAACCCTTGCCATGGGGTGTTGGGGGGCGAGAGGGGGCGCCTACCCCGTTTTTCAACCACGGACCGGCGAATTTAAGGTGGAAGCTGGGGGCCGTGATTTATATGGTTGATAGCTA
>JAWOFY010000081.1:0-2797 GCA_046497285.1 Candidatus Hydrogenedentota bacterium | reverse complement strand
CCATCGCCGGATAGGGATTCGCAAGGACCGTATGCCCGGGTTCCAGGCGGCTAATAAATGCCGGCGAGACGCCGGCGGTACATCCTCACCAAAACCAGCGCCAGTTGCGTTCGAACCGGTGTAAGACGCCATGGATACTATCCGAATCATGAAGATGACCCGTGCAGTTCTCTTTACCTTGGCGCTGTCCGTCTTGTCGATGGGGTGCGCCACGATCGCGCGGCAGCCCGGGGATACAGCGGCGCCTCCCGAGCCTCAGGCATTGTCCGAGCCGTTAACCTTGGATGAGGCCGTCGCCGCCGCATTGCGTCAGGATGGCCGGCTTCACGCGGCGCGGGCGGCGATTGCCGGGGAGTATTGGGACGAGGTCCGCACGGCGGCGGGGGAGCATTGGGCCTTCGGATCTCTTGAGAGCCCGCCTGACTATATGCGCTTGCTTGGCGCCCATCTCGACAGGTGGACCGAGGCGGATGCCAATGGGGTGGCGCAGCCCGCTTTGACGGAGTCGCAAAAAGAATTGATAACCCTGGCCGCGTTGGACAGGCGGAGCGCGGTGGCGCGGGATGTCCGGCTCGCCTTTGCAGAGGCGGTGGGATACAGCCGGTTGGAGGCGCTTCATCGGGAACGGCTTGAACTGCTGGAAGAGCTTGAAGAGATTATGGTTCAATCGGGCGCGCGTGGCAATCGCAACCCCCAAGGCGTTATCGAGGTTAACCAAGCGCTAAGAGCGGCTCAAACGAAGCCGGCTGATGCGGCCTTTTTGCACCGGCAAGCCATGGATAAGCTAAAGCGCCGCCTTGGGCGTCCCTCCGGCGCGCCGTTAGCCTTGGCGGATTTGCCTGAAGAATTCGTCGGCGGGGATTTGGGCGTTGGCGGAGACGATATTGACCTTGGGCCAGTCGCTCGTGCTGAATTGGCGGTGGCGGCTGTGCGCGTCATAAACGAGGGAACAGCTTTGGCCTCGGCAGAGGCGTCTTGGCCGTTGGAGGGAGAGACTGGTCCCATGCTCTTGGGGTTGGAGGATGGCCCCGCCCCCGGAGGCTCAACCGTGACGGCTACGCTTCTTGTCCCGGCTGATACGGCAGCCTCGGCGGAGTGGGATGCCTGGGCCGAGAACCTGGCCGCTCTACAGGCGCGCGCCATCGTGGAGATTCATCACGCTGTAAAGGACGCCCGCCGGGCGAGGAAGCGGCTCCACGAAGAACTGCCCGAACAACGCGAACGGGCCGAGTCAGGCTTGAACATCATAAGAAACATGCGCGAAGCCGGGGCGGCTCGAGAAGCCGATGTATTGCGGGCTCGGGACCAAGTAGTCTCCGCGCGCATCGCCCTTGAAGAAGCCCGGCTGGACTTCTGGCGGAGTCAAGTCGAGCTGGCTGCGGCGCTTGGACAAGCAGCCAATACCGCCGCCGATCTCGACTAAGTGCGGTTGACTGGCTGGGGGCGACGTGCTAGCATGCTAAGAAGCTCAACATAATCCGGGGAGTTTCACCCCATGCGGCTGGCGGAGGCGCATGGGGCAGTGTTTTATGAGCGCCTTACGCCGCCCGCGGCCCGCCAGTTGCGCAATCCCAATGGCGCCTAGCGGTCCCGTGGTTTGGCATCGTCATCGTGAGGTGCGCCCCCTCGCTATGCCGCCGCGTCTTGCGTTCCTCAGCGGAGGAGGGCTTTTTTGTCCCGTCGGCCGAGGCCGATGGAATCTGGAGACGTATCGAATGAACGAGCAGGAAAAGAATTATCGCATGGGGACGTTGGCCCTTCATGCGGGCCAGCAACCGGATCCCGCCACTGGGGCGCGAGCCGTGCCCATCTACCAGACCACATCCTATCAGTTTCAAGACACGGACCACGCCGCCCGCTTGTTCGCCTTGGAGGAATTCGGCAATATCTACAGCCGCATCATGAACCCGACGGTGGACGTGTTCGAGAAGCGGATGGCGGCGCTTGAGGGCGGCGTGATGGCCCTTGGCTTGGCCTCGGGCTCCTCAGCGGTGACCGTGGCCGTGCTGAACATCTGCCGCGCCGGTCAGAATTTTGTGTCTTCTCAGACCCTGTACGGCGGCACGTACAACCTGTTCGCCCACACCTTCAAAGAGATGGGCATCGAGGCCCGGTTCGTGGACGCGAGCGATCCCGCGAACTTCGCCAAGGCCATCGACGAGAACACGCGGTTTCTCTACGCCGAGTCTATCGGCAACCCAGCCAATGACGTGGCGGATTTCGAAGCCATTGCGCAGATCGCTCACGACAATGGGATCCCCTTCATGGTCGACAACACGGTGACCTCGCCGGTTCTGTTCAGGCCCTTCGAGCATGGGGCGGACATTGTGGTCCACTCGGCGACCAAGATCATCGGGGGCCACGGGACCTCCATCGGCGGCGTGATTGTGGACAGCGGGAAGTTCGATTGGGACAATGGCAAGTTCCCCGAACTCACCGAACCCAATGAAAGCTACCACGGGATGCGTTTCTATGAAGCGCTCAAACCGATCGGCAACATCAGCTACATCATCAAGGCGCGGGTCACGCTGCTGCGCGACATGGGCCCCGCGATGACGCCCTTCAACGCGTTTCTATTCCTTCAAGGCCTGGAAACGCTGCACCTCCGGGCGCCGCGGCATTGCGAGAACGCCCAGAAAGTAGCGGAATACCTCGAGCAGCATCCCCAGGTGGAGTGGGTCAACTACCCGGGGCTAAAGAGCCATCCCAGTCATGAGCGCGCCAAGAAATACATGCCAAAAGGCCATGGCGCCATCCTGACGTTTGGCATCAAAGGCGGATACGAAGCGGGCCAAAC
>JAWOFY010000049.1:0-4760 GCA_046497285.1 Candidatus Hydrogenedentota bacterium | reverse complement strand
TCGGGCCACGTCAGCCCCACACTTCGGGGGTTAATGGGCTGGTTGTCTGGGTCGCGAATTTCGTAATGTAGGTGTGGCGCGCCCACACCCGTGCGGCCGCTGTAGGCCACCACTTCGCCGCGCTCAACTGGAAATTCCCCCTCACCGGGGTATAGATCCACCGTATAGCGCTCGCGTTCGTGCTGCGCACTGAAAACGTACTCGGCCACCGGCGAGGCAAACCGATCAAGGTGGGCGTAAACCGCGGTATTCCCATCGGCCAAGCGAATATAGAGGGCCTTGCCGTAACCATGAGGGGATGTGCGAACCCGTACGACTTCCCCGTCTTCCGGGGCGCGCACAGGCTGGCCAATACCGTACGTGCGGAGGTCAATCCCGGCATGGAACCGGCCCGGCCGGTATTCGCCAAAGCTTGACGTCAGTACCGGGTCCACGTCAAGGGGCCAATGATACGTATCCTCTTCAGCAGCCGCGCCAGCCGCCGCAAAGAGCACACACGCCGCCGCCATCAAAATGCGTCTATTGGGGTTCATGAAGATTCATTTGTAGTTCTTCCGCGAGGTCCGGCCGGGCCGCCAGTTGCCTGTCCAACTCCAGGTACACCCGCACTTCCGGGCCTTCCTCCAGCCGTTCCGACACGAACTCTTGCACGGCCTCATCCTCTTGCCGCGCGCGCAAAAACCCGGTCACCCTGTCTTTCATATCCTCGAACGCGGGGCTTTCACCCTCCTCGCGCTCCTCCAACCGGATGATGTGATACCCGTAGTCGCTCTCTATGATCCCGCTCGTATCCCCGATATCTAGATTCGAGGCTTCTTCCACGTAAAACGGGGGCAGCTCCTCGGCGGGCAACGGGCCGAGATCGCCCCCACGCTCCGCGTCCCGGCTGTCCGATCGGTCGCGGGCCACCGCTTCGAAACTCTGCCCCGCCCGGATCATACTCAGCGCTTCCTCGGCCGAGGCGCGGGCCGCCTCCCGTTCCTCGGCCCCCCCATCCTCCGCGCGCGGCGGCGCCTCAATAAATATCTGTCTGATATGCAACATGTCTGGAGCGGAGAAGCGGTGCTGATGCTCCTCGAAGAACTCCCGCGCCTCTTCCTCCGAGACGGAGACTCCTCGCTCGCTGGCGATCTCTTCGCGAACCTTTTCGATGAGCAGCGCTTTACGCAACGCCTCCTCGGCGCTCTCCGGCGTGGCGCCTATGTGTTGCAATAACTCCATCTCGGAAAGCGGCTCCGTATCTTCCTCGGACAGGGCGTCCTGAAGCCTTCTTAACTCTTCCCCCCATTCGGTCTCGAGTTCGCTCTCCGAAATACTCAGACCCCGGTCTTGGGCTTCCTTATAGAGCACTTCCCTCTCCACAATCGTGCCCAGCGTCCGCAACCCCAGCTCGACCCGCATGCCATCGCTCAATGACATGTTGGGGTGTTGCACCTGGATCCGGGCCAGTTCGCTTTTGTAAAGATCAATGAAGTCCTCGGCTTCCACCGTGGTTCCCAGTACATTCGCCACCGGCCCATTGGGCACCGATCGCAGCACCACGTCCATCTCGGAAAGATTCGGCGCTTGACCTGCCGCGGGGACCGCCACCAACATCGCCGTCGCGAAACAAACGCTCCAGGCAAAACTATGCCGTTTCATGGGTATCTTCACCTCGTTCTTTTGATCCTTGTTGTTCATGCGCCGCCTCCGCCTCAAGGGCCTCGGCTTGGCGACGTTGACGCTCCAATTCGTTATACAAAATCCATTGACCTATATGGATGAACACAAACACAACGACATACGTAACCACAAACGCCACGCCAATCCGAATGGCCATGGTCAGAAGATCAGCCTCTTGGAGCAGCAGAATGGGCGGCAGAACAATGAAGCCTACCGTTACGCTGGCGACAAGCGCCAACGTATCGCGGTTACGCTGAAGGATATCCAAGGCCCGGCGGGCTTTCCCTGTCGATGAATTATTCACGGAATCATTTTACCATAGCATTAGTCCCGCAACGAAATGAGGGCAAGCCGCGTCTCTCGCGGGAAGTTTTCGGCTGCGCCTGTTTTGGCTAGAATCGGGCGCGGACTTTGCCTTTAAAAGCCAAGCATGGTAGAGTGTTTTAAGGTAGATTCAAGCAACCAGGGACCCCTGTAGGAATGAATACGGAAAACACGCCAGACTCGCCCCCACCATCCGAATCCAACTATTCCCGGCGAGCCCAGGAGGCCAAACGCGAAATCCTTGAGTTCGCGAAGATGGTCGTGTGGTTTTTGATCCTGTTCTTCGCCCTGCGCTATTTTGTCATGGAGGGCTATGAGGTTCAAGGACCTTCCATGGAGCCGTCTCTGGTCAACAATGAACGCATCCTTGTGCTCAAGCTGCCCCATTTTCTTAGCCAATTCCCGCCCTTCGAGAATCTCGCTCCCATCGACGAAGGGGATGTCATCGTATTTGAAAGCCCCAACGACCCCCAAAAACGGTTTGTGAAGCGGGTCATCGCCAAAGGCGAGGGACGCCGGCCCACAAACGTGGCGGATGCAGGCGAGTACGGTGATTCCGCTGTGCCCGTGGAAACCGTCCAGGTTCGCGTCAAAGATGGCGATGTGTATGTGGATAACCGGCGGGTGACGGAGGACTACATCGAAGAAACGGCGCGTCGCGGTCCCAATCTCCACGATGAAGCAACCCTCCAGCCCGGAAGCTATTATGTGCTGGGGGATAATCGCAATGTATCCAAGGATAGCCGCAGTTTTGGTCCAATCGACGAGAGCCGCATCATCGGGCAGGCCGTCTTTCGCGTCTGGCCGCCGAGCCGAATCGGTTTGATTCAATGAAAACCCTCGTGTTTTCCGACGTCCATCTGTCTGTGGACGGCGGAGGCTCCGCGTCCCAGGCCCGTTTCCTCGAGTTTCTCAACTGGATTGATCCCACCGAAGTAGATCGCGTTATTGTCCTCGGCGATCTCTTCGACTTTTGGTTCGAGTACCGCTACGTCGTATTCTCAGGCTACTTCGAGGTGCTGCGGGCGTTGGCCGCTCTGCGCGATGGGGACGTCGAACTGCATTTCATAGGCGGCAACCACGACTTTTGGGCAGGCCGCTTTTTACGGGACGAACTTGGCTTCACACTCCATCCCGGCGAGACAATCTTGCCATTTGGCAGCGAACGCGTCCTTCTTCATCACGGCGATGGTTTAAATCCCTCGGATTGGTCCTACCGATTGTACAAACGAATCGCCAGAACGCGCGCCGTCATCGCCGCCTTTCGCCTGCTTCACCCCGACTGGGCCATGCGTCTCGCCCAACTTGTGAGCAATGGCAGCCGAAGCTTTCACGCCACCGACCTCAGCATGGGACATGACATCGAACCGTTGCGGCATTTCGCCCAGCGCACCTTGGCCGAAGGACGGGCGGACGTGGTCATGTGTGGTCATTGCCACTATCCCCTCCACGAGACCTATGAAACGCCCCATGGACGGGGCCGCTACATCAACACGGGGGATTGGCTCTTTCACGGTTCCTTCGCCGAATGGGAGGATGGCCGCTTCCGGCTCCTCTTATGGGACGAAGAGCCCCAGGAAATTCCCTGCGATGAACGCGGCCGCGCCGACGAGAAGGCACGCCAATAACCAGCAAATGTGAACTTTGTTGTCACGCCAGAATCGTAGCCAGCGAAGGTAGTAGAGCCGCCCCAAACCAGGGCTTATGTGGGCCAACGCCAACGTGATGTTGTCTTTGCCCCCGTTGGTGTTGGCCATCTCCACGAGATGGCTGACGATTTCGGCGGGGGTCGAGGGACGGTTTATTTCGGCGATGATATCGGTCTCATCCACCATGTTGATGAGCCCATCGGTGCACAGCAGCAACATGTCGCCGGGCTGAATGTCCCACACGTAGCTGTCCGCCTCCACTTCGGACTGCGTGCCGATGCTGCGGGTGACCAAGTTGCGCCGCTCATCGGTCTCGGCTTCCTCCTTGGACATAAGCCCCTGCTTGACCTGCTCGTCGACCCACGAATGGTCCTCGGTTTGGGCCACGGCTTGACCTTTGCGGACCAGATAAGCCCGGGAGTCTCCCACGTTCACCACATACGCCTTGCCCGGCGTAATCAGCGCGGCGAGTAGCGTGGTCCCCATCGGCCGTTTATCGCGGACGAGATCCACGTTGGTCTGGTAGATGCTCTCGTTGGCTTTGCGGAAGCTCTCGCGCAGAATGGGAATGGGGCCGTTTTCTTCCCCATTTTCTCCACCTTCGCCCCCCCTTTCGGGCGGCTGCTTGAGCGCTTCCTTCACGTAGGAAACCGCCAGCTTACTGGCGATTTCCCCCCCGGCGTGCCCTCCGAGCCCATCGGCCACGCAAAGCAACGCCCCCTCGTTGAAGAGCTGGCGCTCGGCCATCGTCTCGTCAAAGACGCCATAGTAGTCTTCGTTGTTCTTCTTGCGCCGCCCGGTATCGGTCTGCGCGGCAATGTCAAGGCGCATACTGCGGGTCCCCTTCATCCGGCAAGATAAAATGGCAACAGAGGAAAGCGCCGCGCGCTGCCGCAACTAGCCCGCGGCGCTTTCCGAGTATCCCTAAGGGCTCCTGTTATCACTCGGCTGGTCCGAGCATTTTGCGAGGATCCACAGCCTGGTGAAATTCTTCCTTGCTCATCAGCCCTTCCTTTAACACTTCTTCCTCCAACGTGGTGTGGTTGGCGTACGCATTCTTGGCGATCTTCGCCGCGTTGTCGTACCCGATCCGGCTATTGAGCGCCGTGACCAGCATGAGCGAAC
>JAWOFY010000034.1:0-4883 GCA_046497285.1 Candidatus Hydrogenedentota bacterium | reverse complement strand
TGGGCTAATGCGCGTCGCCCCAATGACGCCCACGGCCCCGCCGTTTGGATTGCGCAACAGCGCCTCGGAGAAGTACTCGCCCGTGGGGCTCGAGCCGCCGGCGCCCACGCTGAACTCGTTGTCAAACAGGCCGGTCGTGCAATTGATGCTGAAGACCACCGGCAGCAGATCGTTCGTCAGGGCGTTCACGTCGTTCGTGTGCAGCGGCGGATGGCCCCAGCCGTGGCGCCAGCCATGATCCCGGTGCAGGATAAGGAAGCGGCCCGCGTCGAAGGCGTCCGTGACATCGTCCCGCGTTCCATCCCAGGCGAATCCGCTGCCCGGTCCGATGGCGCTGGGCAGGGGCGCGCCGTCGTAGTAGTACCGGGGCGTGGTGTCGGGTGTACAATGGCCCACCCGACGGGGCCGCTTTGCATGAGGATTTCCCTTTTGAAAGGGGGATCAAAGGGGGATGTTGTTCCCTGGAGCAGCGTCCTTATCCGGCGATTGGAGGCGCTCACGCCGTTTGCGATCCGCCGTGTTTTTGTGATAAAGTCCGCAATGGCCTTGCAATTGGATCCGTCCCGTATTCTTCCTAGGGGTGCGTTCATAAGGGGCACGATCCGTGCTTGCGCGGCCTGCGTGTTAAGCGTCTTAGGTGAGGGAGGGGGTTGTGAGCGAACGCACGTTTGTGATGATTAAGCCGGATGCGTTATCGCGTCGGTTAATTGGGCGTGTTATCGATCGATACGAGTCGAAAGGGCTCAAGCTGGTTGGCATGAAGCTGCAAATCATGTCGCGGGAACTCGCGGAGCGGCAATACGCTGAACACCGAGAGAAGCCGTTCTACGGCGATTTAGTTAACTTCATGACTTCCGGTCCTTCGATCGCCATGGTGTGGGAAGGCCCGAACGCCGTGGAAACCGCGCGGGCCATGAACGGGGCGACGGATAGCGCCAAGGCCGAACCCGGGACCATCCGAGGCGAGTTGGGGCTGACCGCTCATAGGAACATTGTCCACGCCTCGGATTCGCTGGACACCGCGAAATGGGAAATCGATTTGTATTTTGATGAAGCCGACTTGCTTTCGTACGCGATGCCGGATGAAGGCTGGCTTGGTGTAAAGGCGTAACCCGCCCGGTTTCGCATGAAGTGGGCACGCGGATGCGGGCTTCGTTATGAAATTAGGCTAGTACACGGCATTTTGTTGGAAGAGCGCCGGCCCGCACGGCCGGCAAACGCAAGAGAAAGGAGGATAGCGCATGGCTGGCGGACGTAAGGTGCGGCGCGCCAAGATTTCCAAGCACAAACGTAGGAAGCGGCGCCGTGAGAACCGGCACAAGAACAAGTAATTCCGCCGCCTGCCTATTCCGGATAGCATCACGCGTATCCATACCCCGGTTGGCGTTGGCTGAATCCGGCGCCAACCGGGGCTTTGAGGAATCATGGAATGCGGGGAGGGGCTTACGGGCCGGCATGCTTTTCCCCTACTCCCAATTACAAACGCACTGCTTCCGGACAATAAAGAGGGCGACGGGTGTCCCGTCCTTAGAGCGGGAAGCACCGAAGAGCGCGAAGCACGAAGGAGCCGATTATGTCGGACGAAGAACGAAAGATCATCACGGACGAGGATTGGAAAGCTCGCGTTCAGCGCGAAAAGGAAGAAGCCCAACGCAAGGCGGAAGCCGAGAAGGCTCAGGCCTCTGAGGAAGGTAAGGCCGAATCGTCCGGACCCGCTGGCGAAGAAGCCCAAGGCGGCGGCGAGAGCGGTGATCTCTTCATGTCGCTGGTGGGCAGCTTGGTCACTCAGGCCATGTATGCCTTGGGTATGGTTCAACAACAAGAAGGTCAGGAGCAGGTTCAGGTTGACATCACGACGGCGAAGCAGCTCATTGACATGCTCGTCATGCTGCGAAGCAAGACGCAAGGCAACCTTACTTCCGACGAATCAAGCCAGTTGAACGAGGCCATCAGCGAATTGCAGCGGGTCTTTGTGGCGCGCCAAAAGCAGGTCCAAGAGGCGAAGCTGAGACAGAGCGGCGTCCACCCGGAGGATCTGAAGGGATCCCAAGGCCAGTAGCCGCCCTTACGCTGTAACCTAAAGAGGCCCCTGGGGGCGGCGGGCTTTCGTGGTGAGCGGGCATTCTGTTTTAGCCGGACCGCTTACGGTGCGTAGTTTTCGGAACAGAACAGTAGCACGAAGAGGCGCGTCAAGCGCTGGGAATTTGGAATTATGCCGGGATACGTGGTTGTGGGGATGCAGTGGGGCGACGAGGGCAAAGGCAAGATCGTCGATTACCTCACCGAACAAGTTGATGTGGTTGTGCGCCACCAAGGCGGGAACAACGCGGGTCATACGGTGGTGGTGAATGGAAACACGACTATTCTGCATTTGCTGCCTAGCGGCATTCTGCATAGCGGGCGTCAATGCATTATCGGCAATGGCACCGTGCTCGACCCGGCGGTGCTATTGAAGGAGATAGACGACGTCCTGGCCGCGGGGCATGCCTTGGAAGACCGCCTGTTCATCTCGGATTGCGCGCACATTATCATGCCCTACCACAAACTGCTGGATAAGGCGCAGGAGCAGTTTCGGGGCGAGGGCAAGATTGGCACCACCGGACGCGGCATTGGCCCCGCCTACGCGGACAAGTCCGACCGGCTGGGCATCCGGTTCGGCGACCTGCTGAATCTCTCCATGTTCCGCGAGAAGCTCACCAAGGTGTTGGAATATAAGAACGCGGTGCTGGAGAGTCTCGGGGAAAGCCCGTATGATGTCTCCGACATATACGCCGAGTACGAGGCGTACGCCGAACGGCTCCGGCCGTACGTGGGCAACGGCGTGGGCCTCATTCACAGCGCACTACGAGACGGCAAACGGATCATGTTCGAAGGGGCGCAAGGCGCCATGCTGGACATCGATCACGGCACCTTCCCCTACGTAACCAGTAGCACCACGGTGTCGGGCGGCGTATGCGCCGGCGCCGGCGTGGGGCCCAGCGTTGTTCGCGGCGTGGCGGGTATCGTCAAGGCCTACTGCACCCGCGTCGGAACAGGCCCCTTCCCCTCCGAGGAAACCGGCGAGGTGGGCGAACGTTTGCGGCAGGAAGGCCATGAATACGGCGCCACCACGGGCCGGCCCCGCCGCTGTGGCTGGCTGGACGTGGTCCAGCTTCGGCACGCGGCCCTGCTCAACGGCGCCACGTCCATCGTTTTGACAAAAGCCGACGTGCTCGGCGCCTTTGACACGATTCGGATTGCCGTGGCATATGAACTTGATGGCCGCGAGACGCGGGAGTTTCCGTCCCAAACCTGCGAAGTGGAACGGGTTAAGCCGATTTATGAAGAGTACCCCGGCTGGCGGGAAGACATCAGCGGCTGCAAGCGCTGGGAAGACTTACCTGAAAATGCGCGGAAATACTTCCAACGCATTGAAGAACTCGCCGGCGTCCCCATTAGCCTCGTCAGCGTCGGGCCTGGCAGGGAGCAAACCATCAAGTTAACCGAGCCCTTCGCCAGCTAAGCCATCCACGGAAGGCGCGAATTCAGTCTAACACCAACACCTCTCGCTTTTTTGGGTACGAGGGGTGTTTTTGATTTGGGCCTTCAGGCGGGGGTATTCTTTGGGGCGTCGGGGGTAGCCCTGTTTCGCGCGGGGAAGTGAGGGGAGAACGCTCAGTCTGATGGACAAGAAGTTCTTCCGTGGGCGCAGCAACCTTTCGGAGGAGATTGTAATGAGTCAACAGCAAGGCGAATATCGTTTTTCTTTTGGGCCGTGGAACATTGACGAGGGGGCGGATCCCTTTGGGCCGCCGGTCCGGGAGCCGATCCCGTTGGCGGAGAAGATGAAGCTGGCCCGGGAAATGGGATTTGACGGCCTCCAGTTCCACGACGATGACGCAGTGGAAGATCTCGACAACAAATCGGCTCAGCAGATTGAGAAAGATGCCGCGGAGACGCGGCGCATGCTGGAGAACGAGGGACTTGTGGCGGAGTTTGTGGCGCCCCGCCTCTGGTTCGCCCCGGAAACCATCGACGGGGCCTTCACCAACAACGATCCCACGTGCCGGCAATACGCCATCGACCGGGCGAAGAAGGCCATTGACGTGTTGCGGGCGGTGGGCGCGCAATACATGGTGCTGTGGCCCGCGCGGGAAGGGACGTACATCCGCGAGACCAAGAGTTCGCGTCAACAGACCTTGCTCATGCGGGACGGACTGAACGCGCTTTTGGACTATGACAAGGACCTGCGCATTCTCGTCGAGCCGAAGCCTAATGAACCCATGGACAGCGCCATTATCCCCACCATCGGCCACGCCATCGCCTTGGGGTACATGACCAAGGATCCCGCGCGCATGGGCTGTCTAGTGGAGACGGCGCATTCCATGCTGACCGGCCTGGATCCCTCGGACGACATGGGCTACGCGCTCGCTCATGGGAAGTTGTGGAGCGTGCATATCAACGACCAAGGCGGCCTGAAGTTTGATCAGGACAAGTCCTTCGGTTCTTATAATTTGCGGCACGCCTTTAATCAAGTGCGTGTGCTCGAAGAAGCCGGTTTCGGGCGCAACGGGGAATGGGTCGGCCTGGATGTGAAGACCATGCGGACCCAGAAACCAACCGTTAGCCATAAACACTTGGCGAATAGCCGGCAGACCTTCCTTCTATTGCTTGAAAAGGTGCGCTCGCTGGACAAGAACCTTGAAAAGCAGCTCATGGAAGAGCGGGATTACGAGGAATTGGATCGCTACATCCTTAATCACCTCATGGGAGCGCCTTATTAACGTGATTCCAAGCCGCCTAGGCGCGGGGGAGAACATCACGCAACATCGGTGATTGGGGCAGCCCGAGTGGGGGGGCTCCATAGCAGAGGAGGCGGCCCCGGAACCCCGGGACCGCCTCCG
>JAWOFY010000002.1:0-7475 GCA_046497285.1 Candidatus Hydrogenedentota bacterium | reverse complement strand
AAATCCTTCACCGCCACCACGCCCTGGGCCAGTTCGTCTTCGCCCAGAATAACAGCCACCGGAATACCGCGCCGGTCCGCGTGGGACAGCTGATGGCGCATGCCTTTCTTCTCGCCAAAATAGGGTTCCGTTCGGATGCCCGCCCGGCGCAATTCCGCCGCGGCGCGCAAGGCTTCGCTCTTGGGCACATTGCCCAGGGATACAATGAGCGCCTCGGCGGACGGCTCGGGTTCGGGGAGTACACCGAGGTGGTCCAACGCCGCCATCAGGCGATCCAGCCCTACGGACATACCCGTGGCCGGAATGGGGCGATCGAGAAAACGGGCCACGAGTTCATCGTACCGGCCTCCGCCCATGACGGAGCCAAACTCCGGCGCGCTGGGCAAGATCATTTCAAAGACCGGCCCCGTGTAATAGTCCAGCCCGCGGGCGAGACTGGGCACGAACCGGCCGTGCGGCTCATCGACCCCCAACGCGCCCAGCGCTGCGTCGATTTCGCGCAAATCCGCCAAGGCTTGCGCCGCGATTTCGCTGTCCGGCAGGGTTTGCTCCAGATTGGTCACGACCTCCGCCCGCGTCTCGCCCGTCACGGCGATGAGCCGCATGATGGCGTCGATTGTGGCCTCTTCCAAGCCCGCGCCTGGAATAGGATCGCCGGAGTCATCCACTCGGCCGGGGCCGAGTTCCCGCCGCACATTGGCCTCGCCCACCTTTTGCAGCTTATCGATGATTCGCAAGATGTGTTTTTGCCGGGCTTCCTCGGTGATCCCCACGCTTTCCAAGAGGGCGTCGATGAGTTTGCGGTGATTCAGAATCACGGCGTAGTCCGTCACGCCGAGTTCCTCCATGATGGCCCCCATGATGGCGATGATCTCCGCGTCCGCTGCTGGTTCCCCCGACCCCGCGATGTCGATGTCGCACTGGGTGAACTGGCGGAACCGCCCCGGACCCGGCTTGTCGGCCCGCCATACGGGGCCGATGGCATAGCGGCGAAAGGGGGGCTTGAGTTCGGCCGGATACTGCGCCATGAGCCGCGCGAACGGCACGGTGAGGTCAAACCGGAGGGCGATGGGCTCTTGCTCGGGCGACTCCAGGCGGAACAGCTCCTTGTTCGTTTCCGCGCCGCCCGCGCCCAATAGGGCGTCAAGGGCCTCCAGGGCCGGCGTTTCCAACGGCGCGAACCCGTAGAGGCGGAAGATCCGCTCGATAGCGTCGAGGACTTGGCGCCGGGGGGAGATATCCGCGGGCAGAAAGTCTTGGAAGCCTTTCAACGTGCGCGGCTCAACCCGTATCATTTCTTGCGTCATGACGGGATCCATTCCTTATTCGCTAGTCTAGTGTGTCCCCTGCGAGCAAATGTTTGGGGGGCGTTGTGGTCTGGAAGGGGAAAGGGCGCCCCTCGGGCCGCGCCGAGTCCCCCCAGCTAATCCGCCTTAAAGCGGCGGAGCAGACCTTACGCGCCGTGGTCATGCGGAGAATCGCTTCCGTCAATCGCCGGATAAGGCGGCGCCTTGGGCGTTTACATCCCGCGGCTCTTCGGGCCACCCCTTCAAAGGCGGAATTGAGGCACTTACCTGTAGGGTGAAATCACGACTACCCGGTATAGCCGCTTCGGAGGGAGAATTCCCCCTTTGAAGGGGGATAAGGGGGATGTTGTTCCCTGAGGCGGCGTCCTTATCCGGCGATCGAGAATCGCTTCGGTCCCTTCAGGACCAGAGGGGAGGCTTACTCGCTGGGACCGCGCCCTATCCCGCCCCAGGCGATGCGCGATGGGGCCGCCGACGCGTCTTTTGCCCGAAGCGGCAAAAAGGACGCTCCCCGTGGAACAAAAAAATGGTACCGAGGATGAGACTCGAACTCATGACCTCTGGATCCACAATCCAGCGCTCTAACCTACTGAGCTACCTCGGCCCTTCAAACACTTTGATTCGCCTTGGGGCGAACTCTTTGACGCTCCAATCGGTAGTATACGGAACGGCTTTGGGGTTCGTCAAGGCAACGAAATCATGGGGCCGCGGCACAGGCGGCTGGGTCGCGCTGGCGGGCCGGGTGCAAAGCGGCGCCACGGAGGGTGGACTCTTACCCGGCGATTAGGTGGTCAAGAATCTCCTTGATTTTGCCGTAGTATTCCCTATAGCATTCTAGAAGGCCGAGAAACGACTTGACCGGCTTACGTAGATGAACAGAATCCCTGGATTCCCGCTCAAAACGAGGACGATACCGAGGATTTTCGATACTATGCGGCGGTTCCCACGGGCGCTTGCCTCTTCTGAGGGGGTGTTGCAGGCCGCTGATCGGGTTTGATAACCGCAATTGGACAAAGGATTCGTATGAAACGGCAAACGGAACGGTGGCGGTACTCCTCTGGCTTCACGCTGGTGGAGATGCTTGCCGCCTTGGCCGTGGTGGGAGTGGCCGCATTTATTGTGATCTCCCTCTTTTCGTGGAGTCTCGTGCTGGCTCAGGAGAGCCGGCGTCACTCCATGGCCGTTGGCATGGCAAGCGAACTGCTGACACGCATGCACAAAGCGCCGGAAGAATTCGTCTGGCCCGGGCTTGATGAAATCTCCTCCGGGGAGCATGTTCCGGTGGAGGCCGGTGACGCCTTTGATGCGGATGCCGGGCTTCCCCGCGCCATGCCCACGGTGTCCCGCCTTCGCGACGCGGAGATCGCCGTCCGCGACGCGTTCCAATGGGAGGCCTTCGCCAGACGGCCCGATGACGACGCCAACTACGTGCAGCTTACGGTGGCGGTCTACTGGCAGGCGCAAGGCCGGGAGCGGGTCTACACGCTTACCGGCGCCTTGCCCGTCCAACGATTGGGAGAGTCGCCATGATCTCAAGGCCTTGCAGCGCACGCAGGGGGCGACGCCATGAGAATGGCTTCACTCTGCTGGAGATCATCCTCGCCATTGCGATTGGGGGAATTGTCATCGCCATTGGGCTCCAGACCTTTACCCGCATGACGGAGGGTTTCACCGAAGTCCAACGGCGGGCCGAACTCGACCATCGCGCGCGCCAGGCGTTCCGGCTTTTGCAACACGATTTCTCGGAAGCGGCCGCGCCCGCGCTGACGGGGCGGGTCCTCCAAGGGGAAACGGCGGAAATCGAGGCGGAGGCGCTTTGGGGAGCGGCCGGGCTGGAAGACGATACGGCGTCGTGGACCATACTCACCCGTGACACGCCGGATGGGCTCGAGCAGCCCGTGACCGTACGTTATCACGTTGACCGCAACGCGGATGGGATGGGCGCGCTTGTACGCTCGGCTCATCCCCTGGACGGCGCGCCGGAGGAGGAGGAGGGAGGCCGGACTCACGTTCAGGGCGTGGCGGCGTTCCGGCTGGATTACTTGGGCCCGGATGGCGAATGGAGCCGGGGATGGGCGGAAGATACGCAACCCGGCGCCGCCCGTGTGAGCATCACGTTGGTGGACGAGGATCGTCCGGAATACCAGGTGGCCCGGCAGGCTGTCTTCCCGATTCCAACCGGCCAGTGAAGGATATTTCGATGAGTTTTCCCCAAAACAAGGTTTGCGAAAACAGGGGCGCGGCGCTGTTGCTCGCCATAGGGCTTCTCGCCCTGTTCGCGATGATGGGGACCGCGTATGTCACCTACATGGGACTCGAAGCCGAGCGCGCCCGCGAGGATGGGCGTTCCGCGGCGGCGCGGCATTACGCTCAAGCCGGGTTTCAGGCGGCCATGGGCGAACTCGCCGCTGAATTGGACGCCACCGGCAGTCTCGGCGCGGCGGGCAGCTTCGCCTTCGAGTTCCCCGTCTACGAAGGCGGAGCCGGAGAAGCGTTCCAGGCGAGCGAAACGGTCCGCGCCCGTGTCTCGGTGGACTACGCCGACGAAATGAGCCGCGTCAATCTCAACGCGGCGCCGCCTTCCATCCTTGAGCCTCTGCTGGGCGTGGAAGGGGAGACCGCTGAAGCCATCGCCGCGGCCTTGCCGCCAGAAGGCGGCCCCCGTTGGCTGGTTTCCGTGGACGATCTCGCGGTTCGCGGCCTTATTGAGGCCGAGGCCTTGGATGGCCTGCCACGGGAAGACATCACCGTGTACAGCGCGACAGACCAAGCGCCCGATGGCGTGTTGATGAATGTGAACACCGTATCCCGGCGGGGCCTGGAGGCAGCGCTTAATCTGACCCCGGACGAAGCGTCGTCGGTCGAGGAAGGGCGTCCCTACGAGAGCGTGGAGCAATTGGAAAAAGCCGTCGGCCGTTCGCTGAGCGGGCCCCCCGCTGATATCGCGGACCGCCTCGTGTTCGAGTCGCGGCTCGCGCGGTTGACGTGCGTGGCCACCGTGGACGAGCGCAGGGCCGGCGGCGAATGGCGTGCGCGGCGGACGCGGCGCATCGAGACAGTGGCGTGGTTTCCGCCGGATGCTCCAGCCGAGCCCATCATTCTTTATTGGCGGGAAAGCGGCCCCGTGGATTCCAACGATTCAGCTTAACCATACAGACATCTGCCCACACGGGCGGTGGTTCATTAAGGGAAGGAGGGATACCCCCCATGGCGAGCGTACACCATTCCGGCGGCAGCGGCGCTTCCGCACGCCGTCCTAGAGGTCCCCGCGTTGAAGGCGCGCGCCGGCCGGCCTTGGCGGAGGCGGCGCAATCCAGCGCGTCTTGGATCGCCACCAGCGTCCGGAGCCATGACATCACGGTGTTTCTGCGGCAGCTGATCATGTTGCTCGAGGCGGGCACCCCGCTGCTGAAGTCGCTGAAGACCTTGGCCGTGCGTAGCCAAAGCGCGGGGTTGCGCAACCTCGTGTCGGATATCGCCAGCCACGTGGAAAACGGCAACGCCCTATGGCAGGCCTTCGAGCGGCATTCGCGGTACTTTGACCCGGTCTTCGTCAACCTTGTCAAGGCGAGTGAAGCCAGCGGCACGCTTATCACGGTGCTTCGTAGGCTCGTTGAGTACCGCGAGAAACGCGAGATCATGCGCAAGCGCGTGATCGGCGCCATGTTCTATCCCGTGGTGTTGCTCATTGCGTGTCTTGGTGTGATTGTCCTCATCGCACGGGTCGTGATCCCGGGCTTTGTGGAGCTTTTCCAGCGCCTCGACGTGGAACTGCCCGCCTTTACCGAGAATTTCATCGCCGCCATTAATTTCGTTGGGGCCTGGTGGTGGTTAGGCCTCCTCATCTTGGCCGGCGTGATTGTGCTCTACAAGCTGGCCGTCCTTAACCCGCTGTACCGGTTGTATGCCGATCGCCTGAAACTAAGACTGCCGCTCGTTGGCTCGATTCTCCGGAAATCCGGCGTGGCCGAGTTCACCAACTCGCTGGCGCTGTTGCTCAAGAGCGGCATGTCCATGATGGCGACCTTGGACCTCGTCCGCCATACCCTGCGCAATCAAGCCTTCGCTCACATCGTTCAGCAGATGCGCGACAGCGTCGAGGAAGGCGGCGGTCTCGAACAACCCCTGCGCCAGAACGCTTCCGTGTTTCCGCCTGTTGTGGCGGATATGCTGGTGACGGGCGAGGAATCGGGCCAACTCGACGACATCGCCCAGCAGGTTGCGCAGACGTACGAAGAAGAAGTGAACATCGAGATCAACACCTTGGGCGACGCCCTGGTGCCGATCATTGTCATTTTCATCGCCGTCGTAGTCTTGATTCTCGCGCTCGCGCTCTTCCGGCCGCTCATCGACATGGTGGAGCAACTCAGCGCCGGCGCGGGATTTTAGGCGCAGCCCAATGCCCATGCGAACCGAGGCGTCATCCGAACAATGCCATCCCGGCGCCGTCGTCGTCACCGGCGCGTCGACGGGGATTGGGGCGGCTTGCGTGGCGGAGCTGCACCAGCGCGGCTACCACGTCTTCGCGGGGGTGCGCAAGAGCGAGGACGGCGAACGCCTTCAGCGGGAGATCGCCGAGGCTATTGAGCCCGTGCGTATCGATGTTCAAGACGGGGAGTCCATCCGCGAGGCGGCGGAGTTGGTCGGGGATCGGGCCGGGAAAGCGGGCTTGCGGGGGTTGGTGAACAACGCCGGGATCGTCATCTCGCTGCCAGTGGAATTCTTCCCCCTGGACGAATTCAGGCGGCAGATGGAGGTCAATCTCACCGGCCAGATCGCCGTTACTCAAGCCTGTCTTCCGTTGCTTCGCCAGGCCCGAGGCCGTATCGTGAATATCAGTTCCCTCACCGCCCGTGTGAGCGCTCCCTTTAGCGGCGCGTATAGCGCGTCCAAATGCGCCCTCGAATCCGTAAGCGCCGCCATGCGCATGGAATTGAAACCGTGGGGCATCGACGTCATCTGCATTGAACCCGGCAGCGTGGCCACGCCGCTTTGGACCAAGTCCACGGATACGGCGAAACACCTCCTGGAGACGTTGCCGGAAGAAGCTGAAGCCTTGTACGGCGAGCGTCACCAAATCTTTGGAGATCGGGCGTTGGAAACCGGGGCGCGAGGCATTCCACCCAGCCAGGTGGCCCAAGCTGTCGTCCGCGCCTTGGAGGTCCGCAAGCCCCGCGCGCGCTACGTCGTGGGATGGGACGCGCGATTCGTGCTGCTGCTCGCCAAGTTTCTGCCCGCCCGCTGGATGGAGGCGTTGACGCTCAAGGCCATGGGGTTGTGACGGCGCAATGGGTTGGCCGGCGGCTGCTGCTTTACTCGCCCCGGATCCAACTGGCTCCCGCCACGCTAACGTTTGTTACCACCGCCTCCTCCGCGGCCTCCCGTGACAGCGGCGCGCTGAATCCAGCCCAACGCGTGTACGCGGCGGAGCTCACGTATTGGCGCATGTGTTCCGCGACGACATCGGCTTGTTCTGCTGCGCATAGAGCGAGTACGGAACCCGCGATGCCGGCGCCCGTCAGACACGCGCCCAATGCGCCGGCGCGAAGGGCCTCGTCCGTCAGCGCGTCCAAGGCGGGGCTGCTGGCCCCATAGGCGCCCGGTATCTCGTAGACGGGCGTTTGGCGGAGCCGATGGTTCTCAAGCGTCTTCTCGTTCAGTTCGGCTGCAAACGGTTCGCCGTTGGCGTCCATGACGCGGTCGCCTTGGTGGCCGCATGTCATGAGCCTGCCTGCGGCGGCCCAAGCGCCTTCGCGCAGCAGATCGGGAAACACACGCGCGCGTTCCGACTCGGCGAGTCCAAACACAAGGGGACCGCGCAGGTTGATCGCGGTGGGCTGTTGGGCGGGCTCCAAATGGCCGAAGTACGTCTCAAAAACCTCGGCGAAGTGCGGGAGATCGTATCGTTCCTTGATGGCGGAGAGCGCGATTTCGTCCGGGATCCGCTGCACCAGCTTGTAGAGGAGATCGTAGCCGCCCCAGGGCGCGAGCCGGGGTTCGGTAAAGTCGCTTAGATAAGCGGTTTCCCCACATACTTCGTTTGCCAACCCCTCGTCCGCCATTTCCTGCCGAAGCACTTCCAGCGCCAGCCAATACGCGGACCGGTTGGGGCTGAAGGCCAGGCCTCCCGCGCCGCTCAGGATACGGCGGGAGTGGGAGCTGAGGAGC
>JAWOFY010000424.1:0-6379 GCA_046497285.1 Candidatus Hydrogenedentota bacterium | reverse complement strand
CGGGCTACTTCCACGCCATGCTCACGGGCAAGCGGCGCTACGACGATCCCGCTTTCCGGAAGCATCTCCACGCCTGGCAATTACGCCGCCTCGGCCTGGGTTGGCTCGCGCCAGCGGTGAAAGAGCCCTCTCAAGAGGAATCAACCCTCCCTGAGTAGCGCGCCCTGAACGCCTGTCGATGCAATGCGCATAACGCCATCTTTGTGTTACACTCTGCCCAAACTCATTGAAGATACTGGCTTGTCGTCGTGTTTGTGATTAACGCTTGATACAGCAGGAAGGTGGCGCAGAATTGCTTGATTCCGCCGAAATTGGTGTGGTGCGTAAGCCCTCCGTGGCGGAAATGGCAGAAGTTCAAGCCCTTGTGGAAGGTGCCGCGCAGGCGGGATCCGTGCTTCCGCGGACGGAGGCCGAATACTACGAACATCTTCGCGATTTCCTTGTCTACGCGGACGAGCATGGGGTTGGCGGATGTTGCGCGCTCCACTTGGACATGGCCACGCTCGCGGAGATACGTTCCCTCGTCGTCCGCCCGGATTTGCGCGGCGCGGGCGTGGGCCGGAAGCTGTTGGAGGCCTGCACAGAGGAAGCGCGCGCGCTAGGCATCGCACGGGTCTATGCCTTGACACGAGTCCCGGCCCTCTTCGAGAAGCTCGGGTTTCATGAAGTGGACAAGCGGGAGTTGCCGCATAAGGTTTTCAAGGACTGCGTGCGCTGTCCCCTCTTTCCGGGCTGTGACGAGAGCGCCATGGTTCGGGATTTGCCCGTGGAGACGTCGTCGCATGACACCGAATGAACGGATAGGAGAGGTCTAATGGCGGAGCAACTGCTAGGCACACTCGGTTTCCTGGGTTTGGGCAACATGGGCCGGGCTATCCTGTGCGGCCTCCTTGAACAGAAAACCGTGGCGCCGCGTCAAGTGTTTTTTTACGACCCGCATCAGGAGCGGCAACGCGAAGGGCTCCGGTTGGGCGCGACGCATAAGGAAGGCCCCGCCGAACTCGCCCAAGCCAGCGATATTCTCGTGCTTGCAGTGAAACCCCAACAAATGGGCGAAGCACTTGGTCAAGTGGCCCCGGGATGTCATGAAGGGTTGCTGACCATTTCAGTCGCGGCGGGCATTTCGACGCGTTTCATCGAAGACCGCCTGGGTTCCAGTGTGCACGTCGTTCGCACCATGCCCAATACCCCCGCGCTCGTAAACGCCGGGGCCACGGCTTTCGCTTTGGGCCAAGGGTGTCCCGCCTCTAACGCGTCCGTCGTCCGCACGATCTTTCAGGCCGTGGGCATTGTCGAGGAAGTGGCGGAGGATCGGATGGATGCAGTGACCTCCCTGAGCGGCAGCGGCCCCGCCTATTTCTTCTATATGGTCGAATGCCTCACGGCGGCTGCCGTGGCCGAGGGTTTGCCGCGTGACCAGGCCGCGCGTCTGGCTGGGCAGACCCTTCTGGGCGCGGGAACCTTGTTGACCCAGTCCGGCGAAAACGCCGCCGATCTCCGCAAACGCGTAACGTCGAAAGGCGGCGCAACCGAGGCGGCCCTGGAGCAATTGCGGCAGCTTGACCTCGAAAGCACCGTCCGGGAAGCCGTGCGCGCCGCCGCCAACCGGAGCAAGGAACTTGGTGCGGGAGAGTAGGTTTCGTTCTAGCGGCTCCGCGTTCTTGCTTCGCTCGTAACCCCTCCACGGCGATTAAGAATGAATACGCACGCGGTTCAGGGCGTTTAGTCTCATAAAAGGAATAAGCTTATGAAGTGGATGCTAGGGCTACTGCTTGCAAGCGTACTGGGCATGGCCGACGTTTCGGCGGAATCGCTGCCCGATTTCGAGACGTTTGTCGAGGAATTCAAGGAAAAGCGGGCGGATATCCAGACGCTTCAGGCCCATTTCCGCCAACACAACTTCATGCCCGGCGAACGCTTCACCAACGAGGGCGAACTCTTGTATATCCGCCCTCGCCGCCTTCTCTTCCGGTATAGCGATCCGCCGGTGACGTATGCCGTCGATGATACCATGGTATACGAATACGATGCCGACCTTGCGCAAGTGCAACAGATGCGCCTGGAAGACCAGCCCGAAACGGAGGCCTTGTTTCTAGGGTTCGAAAGCGATTTGACCCGGTTGCGGGAGGCCTATGCCATCAGTCTTTTCACGCCGGACGAGGAGGAGTGCGGAAGCGTGGGGTTGCGCCTTGAACCCGAGGCCGCGGCCGGGGAGGACGCGCCAGGTTTGTTCGAGGAGGCTTGGTTGTACCTGCGGGAAGAGGATTACGCGCCCTGCCGGATTCATCTCGTCAACCCCGATGGGTCACAGGTCCTCATCGAAATCGATGAACTGCAACCCAATGTCAAGCTTGTGCCCCGTGAGACAAGCCTGTGGGCGCCGGAGGGCACGCGCATTGTTCCGGAACAAGGCCCCGTGGAGACAGCCGGTCCCGGCGGCCAATGGCTCTTGCCGGTCCAGATCCCGCCTTCCATGGAACGCGAAGAAGAGGAAGAAGACGCCAACGCGGAAGAGGAGAACGGATAAGCCGATGCCTCAATGGATTCTTGCCTCGGCCTCTCCCCGCCGCAAGGCCTTGCTTGAGGCCCTCGGTCTCGATATTGAGGTCTGGCCCGCGGAGGTAACCGAACGCAGCGACGGGACGCCCGGCGAACTGGTGCTCGGGAACGCCCGCCTCAAACGCGACGAGGTGGCCCGGCGCGCCCCTGACGCGACCCGTGTTATCGCCGCCGACACCGTGGTAACCTACGCTGGCCGCGTGCTTGGCAAACCCCGCGACATGGAAGAGGCCCGGGAAATGCTCGCCGCGTTATCCGGAAAGACGCACTGCGTCTACACCGGTCTCGCCGCAACCGACACAGCCCTGGGACGCTCGGCGGAGGCGTACGAAGTGACCGAGGTCACCTTCCGTCCGCTTTCCGAAGCCATGATTGAAACGTTTGTGGAGGCGGTGCAACCCCTCGACCGGGCGGGCGCCTATACAGTCGATGGCCCTGGCGCCCTATTGGTCGAGCGCTACAACGGCTGCTATCAGAACGTGCTGGGGCTCCCCCTGGTACGCCTTGACCGGCTCTTGGAATCCATCGGCCTGTCCTTGTTTTCCTGTATTGACGCAGACAGGGCGACGTTCCTCTGATTGGGTAGGCGTCTCATCTACTGTCCAGCCTCATATTCAATGCCCTCGATCTCGTCAAGCTCGGCCTCCTGACGAAGTTGCAGCGCCTCCTCTATCACTTCGATGTCCACGGCGAGATCGAGGGTCATGTTGAGAAGCGGGCTGCGCAATAACCCATCCCCCACCAAGCGTTTCTCGGGGGAGAGATCCATGGCGAGTTCAGCGCGTTCAAACGGCCGCTGCTCGGCCTCCCCCAGCACCTGCACGACGATTCCATCCAACGCACGGCCCCCGCTCGCGTCGCGCATGTGATGGGTCAGCAACAGTTCCCGCACCATGTCGCGGTTCATGGTGAAACCGTCCCCCGCGGCGAGGCGAACTAGGACGGATTCCCATTCGGCCTCCTCGCGCTTGATTCCTACTTCGCCTCGCGCTCGGCCCGTGAGATAGATGCCGGGCGGGTCGAACTCGCGGCTGAAACGCTCCAGATCGATGTTGTCGACCACCGCCCGTAGCTCCACCGGGAGCTCGGGATCGAACACACCCACCCTGACGTCAAAAACCACGTCGCCGTCCCACAAACCCGCGCGCATGCTGGCGGCTTCGGCGTGGTCACCCCGAAACACCATCGGCCCGCGCACGGGGCCCGTGGTTACGCCCGCCGCGGTCACTTCCCCGATCTCGATCATGACGTCGCCGGTCAGTCCTCCCGCATCGTGACGAATGCGGCCCTCGACATCCCCATCCCGGAAGGCGGCGATTCCGTCGGGCAATAGAAACGACGACACGCGGCTCTCCACGGCGGCGTCCACCATGGGCCCATCCTCACTCCAACGCGCCTCCCCTTCCGCCCGGGCGCTGCCGTCGGCCGAAGCCACGTGGCCCAGCGACACAAGCGGCCCGAAGGCGGTCTCCGCCACGAAAGGTCCTTCAAGCACAAGCGGATCCAGCGTGAACCGGACGGCTTCGCTTTGCAGACGGTCGGCTTCGCCTAGGTCCGCGCGCAAGGTTTCGACGCGGCCCCTGGCGTTGTCCACCTCATATAGCAGATCGCCCGACACGCCAAGAGGCACGCCGTAGGGCGCCGTGAACTCCCCATGCGCCATGCCGAACCCTTCGGCTTCAAAAGGCAGACGAACCATCTTGGCTTCGTAGGTCAGCGGACCACCAAACTCCAGATATCCCTGGAGATCGGCCATGCCGTAGGCGGGCGCAAGGCGATCCAGATCGGCGTAGCCGTCTAGTTCCGTCCAGAGATAGAAGGGCTCGAAACGCGCCTGACCGTTCTCACTAGTCACCGCCGAATAGCCGGGGATCTCCACCTCGATCTGATCCCACCGGAGAGCGTCCAGGCTGGGGTCCACGGTGAGCCCCCCCTGAATCTCAATCGGGGTCTCTTCGGGCGTGCTCCATTCCCCGTAAGCGGGCGCGGCGGCAGAGAACTCAAACGCGGCCGCGTACGCCCCGGCATCCGTTGTGCGGAAGGTCCCGCCGCCAGAGACCGGAGCCTGAAGTTTTTGCAGCGCCTCTGGCGCCTGCGCCATCGCGCCCGCGTACGCGGCGTCCACATCTGTCAAGGTTACGCGCCCCCCCAGCGTGTCAAGACCGGCCTCAAGCGCGGCTTGGGCCTCAATTCGGCCCGCCTCCGGCAAGGTGAAAGTGCCGGCGACCTCCATGGGCCACAGGGCGGTGACGGACGGCGCGCTCATATCGGCCGAGGCGCGAATCACCCGGTCCCCCTGCTCGCCTAACCCCCGGTATTCTCCCTGGAATTCAACGCGAAGGCTTTCGGCGCCTTGAACCGCGTGGACCGAGTCCAGACTCAGCTCCCCGTCGAACCGGTCCGGGATTTCAATACCCGTGAAGGTGGTCGAGATCGTGCGCGGCGTCACTTGCCCTGCTGCGAGGGCCACGTTCCACTGATGCAGGCTTTCCACGTCAATACGCACCTCCGGCGCGTCCAGGCCGGGGAGCTGAATGGCGGCTAGACCACGCAACAACTGGCCCGCATCGTCGTCGTTCCCCCACCGGCCCTCGCCATCGGCCAAACGGACCTGGAACGGCTCCACCCCCTCTGGCGTACGGAACAGACCGCGCGTCTCCGCGGTTACAGAGTAAGCCGGCCAAGTCACGTTGATATCCACCGAAGCCTGTTCAATGGTTTCAAGCCATTCGAGTCCGGCCGCTTCGCGATATTCGCCGGGTACGGTTTCGATCACCTGAGCCCGAGTCCACCCCGAAAGCTCGGCGCGAATGGCGGCGTGACTCAAGTCGCCGGTCCAATGCCCCTCCAACCGCTGGCCCTCGTCAAGGAGGGCCGCGAACGCCAGCGAGCCGCTATCGCCGTCAATCTGAAAGTCCAGGTCGCCTTGATAGTAGGGGTTCGTTTCATCCCCCACGCGCAGGTCCGTGACAACCGCCTGGGTCCGGGAGCCGCTGGCATCGAAGAAATCCCGCCCAGCGCGCAATCGCAACTGAGAGCCGGAGGCGTCCAGCTCATCAAAGGCGGCCGCCACGGGCAACGAATAAATAGCCCCGAGCCGGTCCAGCGCACGACCCTTCACCTGGGCCGTGGCCACGGAGGCCGTGAGATCGAGGATGCCATCCGCAAAAGAAAAGCGGCCTTCGCCCTGGAAGACGCCCCAGCCCGGCAGCACCACACGGGAGGGATGGAGGGTCATTCCGGTGTCCTTATGGTACTCGGCTTCCCCTTGCGCATACGCGTCATCCACGGCGATAAGCTCACCGGTCTCCGGCGTGACGGCCCGCAGCGCAAAAGGACCACCTTCGACTTCCACCTGAAGCACATCGTGAGAGGCTATGGTCACATCCGCCATGAGAGGGCCCACGGCGGCGCTGTAGGCGGGCGTCCGAACAGAGACCGTTACACGGTCAAGCGTGATCCGCTCAGGGATGTAGGTCAAGGGAAACGGGGCGGCGGCTGGGTCGCCTTCGGGACGCTCCACGAGCCAAGGGTAGAAGGGCGAATCGGGCTCGCGGACGTCCACATCGGCAATGATCTCCTCCACCTCAACGAGGCGAATCATCCGCTCCGCGCCCCAAGGCGCGGCGGTGTCCACGCTGAGCCCGGCGATCCGCACAGCGGGGCGTTGTTCGCGTTGGGCCGTTTCGTCCTCGTACAGGGCGAGGCGCTGGATGCCCACGCCCCGGCCCAACACGTCAACGGATACGCCCGAGACTTCAACGGGCATGCCAACAAAGGCGTGGAGGGCCATCCCGGCGGCCCACGTCTGCGGGATCCC
>JAWOFY010000033.1:0-5434 GCA_046497285.1 Candidatus Hydrogenedentota bacterium | reverse complement strand
GCCCCGTGCGCCGGTCCTACGAACTCTTCAACAACCTTCAGCCCCACCATAGCTGGGACCAAGCCGCCCTTTTGTATGCCGTGCGCGGATTGGACGATGGCCCCGCCGCGGACTACTGGGACCTGTCGGAGCCCGGCCACATTGTCATCGATCCGGAGGACGGCGGCAATACGTGGGAACCCGATCCCGAGGGGACCCACCGCCACAAGCTCGAACGGCGCGATCCCGACCTGATCGCCGATGAAATCGACGAATTGATGATGCATCTGCCGTAGGACGGGGGAATTAGGTTTGCCACCCAGAAAAGGTGGAGTACGAAACGATCTTCTACGAGATCACGGCACGTGGCGATTGATTCTCACTGGATAGGCCGCGCGAAGATGCCGAGATGGTTCGCCACGGGACGTTCGTAGCCCGGCAGCCGGGCCGCCACCGGCCGGTTCAGGACCCGCGCCTCGCCAGCTTGCTGTTGGGCCACCAGGGTGGCCGAGCCGCCTTCGTCGAGGCGGATGGCGTTGTGGGCGCCGTAGCGTTCGAGGATGCCGGCGAGTTCGTCCAATGTCGCGCCCTCGCTGTACCGCGGCTGTTTGCCATCGATGACCACGAGGATCATCTCCGTGAACGCGGCGTCGACGCCGAGCGCCGCCCGGGGATAGGCGCGCGTTTCCTCAAAATCCTGGCGGTGGCCGCGCCGGAGAATGAAACCGTTGCCCGCGATCATCGTGTGATACCGCTCGGGGCGGTTGAAGCTCACTTCGTGGTTTTCATCGATGAATAACACCCCCGGCCGCCAGAACCGCCAGGAGTACACGTCTCCGTCGAAGGCCGCCAACCCAATTGGCTCCACGCGGTGACCGCTGCGGGGATAGCCCTGCACGAGGAAACCGGGAACGTAGGGCCTGTAGTAGTTGGCGTTTATGCCCGCCTGCACCCCAAACTCCGTGGCGAACTCGCTGGTGGTGCGGGCCTCGAGGGGGCGTTCGGAGTGGTTATCCCTCGGCGTAACCAAAAAACGGATACCGGGCGCCGTCAGGTCAATCCGCATGACGTGAACCACCATGGGCCGGGGCGTCTCGTAGACTTCGCGAATGTAGCGAACGCCTTCGAACAGGGCCTGTACCGAGGGTTCCGTCTCGGGATGGAACGGGTGCAGACCGGTGACAAGCGCGGCGTAGCACACGATAACCACCACCGCCATCACGCCGGCCCCCGCTATCAATGGCTTAGCGAGGCGCGAGTCCCGAAATGACGCAGCGAATGACATAAATGGGCTTCTTTGCTAGTTAAGATCGGCGTGCGCCGGCAGCGCCAACCGTTAGTATCTTTTGAGAGGCAAAGTGTACCATACCGGGTGATTCGCGCCTGAGCCCGGCTCGGCGAGTAGGCCCAATCGCCCGGGTAAGGCCTCTGCGCCAGGGAGATACATCCCCCTTGATCCCCCTTCGAAGGGGGAATTTTGCGCTGTGCAGCGGCCAAATCGAGTGAACCGTTTTCACCCAACAGGTAAGCAGGCCAATTCCCCCTTTGAAGGGGGTGGCCCGAAAGGGCCGGGGGATGTCAACAGCCGGCACGCCTCCTTACCCGGCGATTCGGCGAACGGCCTCTCGTTCGCGGCGATGTCTGCTTGTATAGTATAATCAGGAGCGTGTTAGGTTTCTTGGGGACGTTTCAGAATTACGCCAATTGAGCTGCGCAACGACGGAGGTTGTATTGAGAAGCGACGATATCCGCTCTACTTTCCTTGAGTTTTTCCGCCAACGCGATCATGTTATTGAGCGTAGCGACACGATCGTGCCGAGCAACGATCCCACCTTGCTGTTCACCAGCGCGGGCATGGTCCAGTTCAAGCCCTATTATACGGGCGAAGTGGAGCCGCCGTATCGGCGCGCGGCGACGTCCCAGAAGTGCTTGCGCGCGGGGGGCAAGGCGAATGACCTCGACGAGGTGGGCAAGACCTCGCGTCATCTCACGTTCTTCGAGATGTTGGGCAATTTCTCCTTCGGCGACTATTTCAAGCGCGAGGCCATCGCCTGGGCGTGGGAATACAGCGTGGAGTGGCTCGGCCTGGAGCCCGCCCGGTTGTGGGCGTCGGTTTATGAAGACGACGATGAAGCATATGAGTTATGGCAAGAGGTCGTCGGCCTGCCCGAGAGCCGCATCGTGCGGCTAGGCGCGGACGAGAACTTCTGGGGTCCCGCGGGCGAAACCGGCGCATGCGGCCCCTGCTCGGAGCTGCACCTGGATCGCGGCGAGGCCTTGGGGTGTGGCGAGCCCGATTGCGGGCCGGGCTGCGAGCGGTGCGAACGTTTTTTAGAGTATTGGAACCTGGTCTTCCCCCAGTTTGATCAACAGCCCGATGGATCCTGGCCGCCCTTGAAAAACCGGGGCATCGACACGGGTATGGGCCTCGAACGGCTCGCCATGATGCTCCAGGGCAAGGACAACGTATTCGACACGGACGGCATTTACCCCATCATTGAGACCACGCGCGGCCTGACCCGCGTCGAATACGCCGACAACCCCGTGCCCTATCGCGTGATTGCGGATCACGCCCGAGCGTTGTCCTTCATGATTGCGGACGGCATTCTGCCCAGCAACGAGGGCCGGGGCTACGTGGAGCGGCGGTTGCTTCGGCGGGCGGCGCGCTACGGCCGGGAGCTTGGCCTTGAAGGGCCGTTTCTCCATCAAGTGGCCCATACCGTGATAGACCTCATGAGCCACCACTACCCGGAACTCTCGGAACGGCGCTCTCAGATCGACAAGATCATCAAAACCGAGGAGGAGCGGTTCGAGAGCACGCTCAACAGGGGCATGAACGTGCTGGAAGAAGTTTTCGAGCGAATGGAGCGGGCCGGCGAAACCACCGTGCCCGGCGCCGATCTGTTCCGGTTGCATGACACGTACGGCTTCCCCCTGGACCTCGCGGGCGACATCGCCGAGGATCGCGGGTTCAGCATTGACCGCGAAGGCTTCCAGCAAGCGATGGAACGGCAGCGCGAACGGGCCCGGAGCGCGTGGGCGGGCAGCGGCGAGGAGGCCATCCAGCCGCTCTACCGCCAGCTCAAGGAATCGCTGGGCGCCACGGAATTCGTGGGCTACGACCACACCGAGCACCCCGCCACGATTCGGGCGATTGTGCGAAACGGCGAGCAGGTGGAGCGCCTGGAGGCGGGCGAACAGGGTGAAATCGTCCTCGACGTGACGCCCTTTTACGCGGAATCCGGCGGCCAGGTCGGCGACCGGGGCGTGCTCGAGGGCGCGGAGGGCACGGCGCACGTGAGCACCGCCAAGGCGCCGCTGGAAGGGTTTCCGCTGCACTTCGCCGAGATGATGTCGGGCGTCCTCTCCGTGGGCGAACCTGTAAACGCCCAGGTGGACGCGGAAGCGCGCGCCGCCACGGCCAACCATCACACCGCGACCCACCTCTTGCAGGCGGCGTTGCGGGATATTCTGGGCGACCACGTGCAACAGGCGGGTTCGCTGGTGGCGCCGGATCGCTTGCGATTCGACTTCACGCACTTCGAGGCCATCCCGCCCGAACGCCTGCGTGACATCGAGCGGCAAGTCAACGCCCTCATCCGCACGGATACGCCGGTCACCATTGAATACATGCCGCTCGACGAAGCGCGCAAGGCGGGCGCCATGGCCCTCTTTGGCGAAAAGTACGGCGACACCGTGCGCGTGGTGCGGGCCGATGACCACAGCATGGAACTCTGCGGCGGAACGCACGTACCGCGCACGGGCGTCATTGGCGCGTTCAAGATACTGAGCGAATCGTCCGTTTCGGCGGGGGTGCGGCGCATCGAGGCCGTATGCGGCGAACGCAGCATCGACGTGATTCACGATCGAGAGCAACGCCTCGCTCAGGCCTCGGCGCTCCTCCACGCCTCGCCCGAGGAACTGGAAGCCCGCGTGCAAAGCTTACTCGACGAGAACCGGCGGCTCAGCCGCGAGGTGGACCGCTGGAAACAAGCCGCCGCCACGGGCGGAGCAACGGACTTCACCAACCAAATTCAGCAAGTGGACGGCATTAACCTGTTGGCCACGGAGGTCCCGGAACAAGATCCCAAGGGCTTGCGGATGGTGCTGGATTCCTTGCGCGACAAGGTCTCCAGCGGCGTCGTGGTCGTCGGCAGCGCCAGTGAAGGCAAGGCGTCCCTCTGCGTGGCGGTGAGCGATGACCTCGTCGAGAAGATTCGAGCCGGCGACATTGTCAAGGAACTCGCGCCCATCGTCGGCGGCGGAGGAGGAGGCCGGGCCGACATGGCCCAAGCCGGCGGCAAGAATCCGGAAAAATTGGCCGAGGCCATCGGGAAAGCCCCGGAAGTGGTCGGCAAACTGCTGAAGGCCCGCGCCCAATGAACCTCGAACGCGTGCTGGGACTAGATATCGGCGATGTCCGGATCGGAGTAGCGGTGAGCGATCCATTGGGCTCCATGGCCTTGCCGCGCGACACGGTTCAGCGCACCGACTTGAAAACCGACATCGAGGCGATAGGGGCCATCGCCGAGGACACGGGCGCGCGCCGTGTGGTCGTGGGGTTGCCCTTGAACCAAAACGGGAAACCAGGGCCCCAGGCCGAGCGTGTGCTGGAATTCGCCAAGGCCCTGGAAGAAGGGCTCGGGCTGCCTATCGAGACGCAGGACGAACGCTTCTCGACCGCCGCCGCCGAGCGCACGCTCATTGGCGCGGACATGCGCCGAAAGAAGCGTAAACAGAACGTGGACAAACTCGCGGCGCACCACATCCTGCAAACCTATCTCGACCGGACAGCGCGTGGAATCTCGTAATCATGACCAACGCGCCGGTTTCCGATAAGCAGGACGCCCCCGCCGCCGAAACGCCGCGTCCGCGCTGGCGCAGGGTGTTGCGCTGGACGGCCGTGGGGCTTTTCAGCGCCCTTGTTGTGACGGGCATGCTCGCCGGCTTGGCGGCTTGGCTCATCCACGAACAGCTCCACGAGAGCGGGATTCCCGGGCCGGAACAGGGCTTCACTTTGCCCGAGGGGTCGACTGGCCACGACATGGGCCGCGTGTTGGCGAAGCATGGATTAATCGAACACGAGCTGTTGTTTCGTTTGGCGTTGCGGCTCCACGATGGGAACGAACCCATCCGCCACGGCTATTACCGCATCCCAGAGGGCTTGTCCCCCATGGAACTCGTGGAGCGCGTCTACGAAGGACCGGAAGCGGCCCGTGCTCCTTCGGAACTGCCGCCCGAATTACGGGTTACAATTCCCGAGGGCCTAAGCCTGGAGCAAATGGCGAAGCGCTTTGACGATCCCGAAGCCTTCAAGGAAGCCGCGTCGGACCCGGAGTTGATCGCGCGCCTCGGCATTGAGGCCGATACGCTAGAAGGCTTTCTCGTGCCCAACACGTACTTCTTCGACGAAGAGCCGTCCGAGGCCGAGGTGGTCGAGCGGATGGTGGAGCAA
>JAWOFY010000281.1:0-12188 GCA_046497285.1 Candidatus Hydrogenedentota bacterium | reverse complement strand
GGAGGATGAAATAGCGCCGCTGTCCGTCCGCCGCCTTTTCGGGGGACACGCGGAAGACTTTGTCCGCCGGTCCCTCGGCCAAGCTGCGGCGTGCAAAAGCCAGCTCGTCTTGGTATCGCGCGCCATTTATTTCAAGATGCCCTTCTGTGAGGGCCACTCGCTCGCCGCTGTAGCCCGCGACGCGTCCAAGCAACAATTTGGGCCGGTCGCGCCCGGGATGGGGATTGCGGTACACCACGAGTTCGCCTCGTTCCGGCGCCCGGCCGGTGGTGAGTCTTCGGTTGACAAAGGGAAGGGGCGCGCCGAACGCAAGATGATCCACGAATATGTGCTCGCCCCGGCTCAAGCTCTGGCACTCGGAGTGTTCGTCCACGGCGTAGACCCGTCCGAAAACCCAGGGAACCATGAGGGCCGCGGCGACGGCAAATCCCATTCCCCAAACGAAAGGCGAACGGGTGAAGCCGGTGAAATCTTGCCAGCGGTCAAGGGGCCACCATACGCAAAACACCCGGCCCAGGAGGTGGCCATGGGGAATCCATCCAAACGTGCGGCTATCCCGGCTGTTGGCGCTGTTATCCCCCAATAGAAAATAGTGGCCCTCGGGCACGACGCGGTACTCGTCTTCGGGGCGAACCCCGTAACGCAATTCAGTGGGCGCATCGCCGGGGGGCGCCGCGTAATCGGTCGAGGCGATGGTGTCGGGTTCGGTCAGACGTTCGCCATCTATATACACGCCGCCATTGGCGATACGAACTTCCTCTCCGGGCAGCCCCACGACGCGTTTCACCAAGATTCGGTAAGGACTATCGGGCTCAACGTTGCGGAACACTACTAGCTCGCCGCGTTCCGGTTCACTGCTTTGCCAAAGGCGAATACTGGTGAAAGGCAACCGCGGGCCATAAGCCATTTTGTTGACGAGGATCCGGTCGCCATCTCTCAATGTGGGTTCCATGGAGCCCGAAGGAATTTGAAACGGCTCAACAAAGGCCCAACGAACCGTCAGGGCGATGAACAGGGCTATAAGCGCTATCCGCATCCACTACTCCGTATCGATATCAGGCGCCCAAACGGGATTCCAGCGGATATCCCCGCGCCAGCGCGCGTTTACATCCCCCTTGATCCCCCTTCAAAGGGGGAATAACTCGCACCGCCGTTCCTACCGTCATCCACGCGAAAGCGGGGATCCAGACCCTAAGCGTAGCGCCGCGCCCAGTGGATTCCCGCGTGCGCGGGAATGACGATCGGGCCGGGAATTCTGCCGCGCACCCCGGCGCCAGCGCGCGTGTCCTTGCCATACGTTGACCCTATGCCCTACAGACGCGGCCCACCCGCCGCAGCGGCCACCAGACCACCGCCAGCGGTCCAGCCAGATCGCCGAGCTCCACGTACCGCAAGGCGAGTCTTGGCTCTTCATCCTCGTCTCCAAAAACCTCTGTAATGACGGCGTATTGACCCTCTTTCAGCACGGTCTGCTTAGATTTGCCATCCACCGCTACAGGGCCGTCTTGCCGCATCGACGGGACCAGGTCTTCCAACCGTTCACCGCCAATCTGAATGCAGCCGTTCTTGACGCCTATTTTCTCACCTGGCAACGCCGCGATCCGGCCAACCCCAAGCGTCTCACCGTCCGTCTCGAAAAACGCCACGGCCTCGCCGCGCGCAGGCGGGCGGCCCTTGGTCACGGGATTGCGGACCAACGGCAAGCGCAGCCCATAAGCGGCCTTGCTGACCACGACGCGGTCCCCTTGCTTGACACCACACAAGCGCGAGGAGGCCTCAATGGCCCATGAGTTAAACAAAAACAGCGCGCCCACCATGTAGAGCCCCAAAGCGGCGGGCGGGCCGTAAAGCAGCAACCGGCCCCACCAGGTCTGGGAAAAACCGGTGAAATCCCGCCAATGGTCAATCGGCCACCAAATACAGAACACGCGGCCCAGAATATGATCTTGAGGCACCCAGCCGTAGTGCCGGCTGTCCACGCTGTTGCCGCTATTGTCACCAAGCATGAAATAGTGGTCCTCGGGAACCACGGAATACCGCTCGCTGTCGAGGACGCCATACCGGAAAGGACGTTGCCGTCTGCCGCGCCGCACGCTTTCCTGGATGATCTGCTCGGCTTGCCCTGGCCCGAACATCTCGACGATCTGTTGGCGGTCGGAGTCGCTGATCTGGAACGCTTGGGTATACTGAACGTCCGGCATATCGTCCGGAAGCTCGAGGGGTTCGCCGTCGATATGCACCTCGCCATCCGCAATATGCACTTTCTCCCCTGGCAGGCCAATGATCCGTTTGACGAGGATATCGTGCTCGGCGTCCTCTTGCACCGCCCGAAACACCACGAGCTCAAAGCGCTTTGGATCGCGCCACTCAAAGAAACGGCTATTGGCAAAGGGGACCCTTAGTCCATAGTGGAGCTTATTCACGAACACGCGGTCACCCCGCATGAAGCGGGGATCACCATGGAGCGTCGGCTCCATTGAGCCGCTGGGGATTTTGAACGGCTCAATAAGAGCCCAGCGGACCACCAGCACCAATAGGATGATCAGCAACCACCCTCTCAGGTTGGCCCATGTCCACGGCCCAGTGATGTGCTCTATGCGTTCGCGCCACTTCGCCTTGGGTTCAGGCGGAGGAGATGGGTTCGAAGATTTATGTTTTTCCATCTTATTTATCACTATCACTATCCGCTTGGAGCAGCGCCATAAAGGCCTCTTGAGGAACCTCCACCCGCCCCACTTGCTTCATCCGTTTCTTGCCTTCCTTTTGCCGCTCCAGCAGCTTGCGTTTGCGCGTTATGTCGCCGCCGTAGCACTTGGCCGTCACGTTCTTACGCATGGCCTTAACGGTCTCCCGCACAATGACCTTGTTGCCTACCGCCGCCTGGATCGCCACCTCATACTGCTGCCGCGGAATGAGCCGTTGAAGCCGCGAAGCCAAGGTCCGGCCTATCTGCTCGGCCCGGTCCCGGTGGACAATGGTCGAGAGCGCGTCGACCGGTTCGCCATTAAGGAGAATATCGAGCCGCACCAACTTGCCGGGCCGATTTCCCACGAGGCGGTATTCGAGGCTGGCGTATCCGCGTGTAACGCTCTTCAGCCGGTCGTAAAAATCCATGACCACCTCGGCCAACGGCAGTTCATACAAGACCATGCAACGGTTGTTGTCGATGTAATCGATGCGCACGTGATTACCGCGCTTATCCTTACAGAGGTCACACACGGCCCCGAGATAGGCGGTGGGCGTGATAATCTCCGCTTCGATGTAGGGCTCCTCGATGCGTTCAGTTTCGTTCGGCGCGGGCATCCGTGAGGCGTTTTCTATAATCACTTCCTCGCCCGAACTCTTTATCACTCTATACCCCACGTTGGGAATCGTGGTCACCAGGGTGAGGCCGAACTCCCGCTCCAGCCGCTCTTGAATAATCTCCATGTGCAAGAGGCCCAAGAAACCCAGGCGGAATCCCAGCCCGAGCGCCTCGGAGCTGTCGGGCTGATACTGGAAAGAGCCGTCGTTGAGCTGGAGCCGGTCAAGGGCGTCCCGCAGCTCTTCATAGTCTGTGTCTCCCGCCGGGTACAAGCCGCAGAACACAAGAGGATTCACCTCTTGATAACCCGGCAGGGGTTCAGGAGCGGGAGCGCCCGCATCCGTGATGGTGTCGCCGATTTTCGTCGCCTTGAGCGTCTTAATGCTGCAAATCACGTACCCCACCTCGCCGGTTTCCAGGCTCTCGGCCGGTTTGATCGCCGGTTTAAACACGCCGAGTTCGTTTACGTCGTATTGCAGCCCGCTCGACATCATCTTGATCGTCATGCCCTTCCGCATCCGGCCTTGTTTGACACGCACATGAATGACCACGCCGCGGTAGGTGTCGTAGATCGCGTCGAATATGAGGGCTTTCAACGGCGCGTCCCGGCTGCCTTTCGGCGGCGGAACCCGGTCGATGATCGCCTGGATGATTTCCTCGGTCCCAATGCCTTCCTTCGCGCTGGCGAGGATGGCCGAATCGGCATCCAAACCCACGACCTCCTCAATCTGACGGCGCGCCATCTCCACATCCGCGCTGGGCAGATCAATCTTGTTGATGACCGGGATGATCTCGAGATCCTGCTCAATGGCCTTATAGGCGTTGGCCAGTGTCTGCGCCTCCACGCCTTGCGCTGCATCCACCAACAGCAACGCCCCCTCGCAGGCCGCCATGCTGCGCGAGACCTCGTAAGAAAAATCCACGTGGCCGGGCGTGTCGATGAGGTTTAGCACGTATTCCACCCCATCCTCCGCCGTGTGCGTCAGGCGCACGGACACGGATTTGATGGTGATGCCTCGCTCTCGCTCCAACTCCATGGTGTCGAGGGACTGGTCTTGGAAGGTGCGTTCATCCACGGCCCCCGTCAACTGAAGAAAACGGTCCGCGAGCGTGGATTTGCCATGGTCGATATGCGCGATAATGCAGAAATTTCGTATTCGATCCAGCGGTGTCGCCATAAAGTCCTTGTACTGGAATTCCCGGCCGCGCCGGTAATCCGATTCGAGTTAAGCTTCAGGTGTATATAAACGCCCCGTAACAGCATACCGGGTACACTAAGATAGGCGCAAACCTCGGGATTGTCCCACTGACAGGGTAAGAACACTGCTTGAGGGAACACCATGCTCCGAAATCTCCCTTACAAGGGGATTACGCCAGATCTTGCCGGCACATAGGCCCCCTGGAAGGCGGCGATATGGTTCCACCTCTTGAAGGGGTGGCCGGAAGGGCCGGGGGATGCAAGTACCCAGCACATCAGGCTAACCGGCGATCGGAGGATGTTGCTCAGGATCGGCCTATCTGTTCAATGACTTGCAGACTCCGGAAGGCAGCCCCCGTTTGCTCCGTTGCGAAACGGCTTAAAAGGGCAAACAACGTGTCCGGCGCCACCTCGGTGGGACAAGCGCGTTTCGCGTTGGAAAACACGGCTAGCGCCTCCCTTGTTTCCGGCTTTAGCCGGTGAGGCGCCGAGCAGTCCGTACACACAACGCCGCCCTTCATGGAGAATTTGCAGCCGCCGTCCGGAACGGGCGCGCCACATTCCACGCACGATTCTACCGCCGGCGCCACCCCTCCGGCTTCCAACAAACGCAACGTCTGCCACGCGGCGTGAATCCGGGGCGGACCGGGCCAACGGCTCAAGTCCTCAAGGTTGTGCACGAGGGCCGTGTACATTTCTTCCAAGCCAACGGCCTCGCCGGACAGCTTATACGCCAATTCCAGAATGAAGGAGCCGTACAGACTTTTGTCGAAATCGGCCTTAAGCGCGCCAAACCCATTCAAAAGGCTCGCCTCGGTAAGCGTCTGCACCGAACGGCTTTCCTTCCAATGATACACGATTTCCACTCGATTGAAGGAATCCAGCGCCGAGCCCGTGGCGCTGCCCGGACGCCGCGCGCCTTTCACCATGCAAGCGAGCTGGCCGCGGCTGGGGGTCAGAAAGGTGACGATCCGGCTCGTCTCGCTGTAGTCCACCGCCCGTAGGACAACCCCTTCGGAACGTTCTTGCATCGGGGGGGGTACTCCAAGTCCAAGGGGTTGCAGCGACTTGCAGAAGTCCCCTTTTAGCGGAGAAATCTTACCCAAAAATCGCTGGATAGTGCTCGAAATAGTCAGTATTGCGGTCTATTTCTACAAGAAAGCCGGCCTCCCATTCACTTCTGCAAGTCGCTCGGTTGCCTGGGGATTACCGGCTCGAACCGTCGCGGCACTCGGCAATAAGGTTTGCAATCAGGGCCGTCCACCCCGTTTGATGGCTAGCTCCCAGACCCGCGCCGTTGTCACCGTTGAAATACTCGTGGAAGAGTAAACGGTCCCGCCACTCGGGGTCGGCCTGCAACTCCTCCGACTCGCCCAAGAAGGGACGGCGCCCGTAATCGTCCAACGCGAAAAGCCTGATAAGCCGCCTTTTGATTTCCTGGGCCGCCTGATCCAGGGGCATCCGCCGCCCGGAGCCGGTGGGGACCTCAACCGTCAAATCATCCCCCCAGAACCGGTGATAACGTTCCAAGGCCCGGATGATGAGGAAGTTCACAGGCATCCACACCGGCCCACGCCAATTGCTGTTTCCACCAAACAGTGGTTTTCGCGACTCAGCCGGCTCGTAGCGCACTACTTCGCGGAAATCCTCCCGAGCGAAGACGTAGGGCTCGTTTTCGTAAACCTTGGATAGAGAACGAATGCCATACGGCGAAAGAAACTCGGACTCATCGAATAACCGCGTTAGCACCCGCTCCAGTTGTTCCCGCCGCATAAGCGCCAACAAGCACCGCCCTTTTTCACCCGGCTCGAAGCGGCACGCGATGTTGCCGGTGAGGTCGCTGCGGTTTTCGTAGAACCATTCCATCCGCTTCTTAAAGCCAGGCAATTGGTCCACCTGACACGGATCCAGTATCTCCACCGCCAGCAGCGGGATCAGCCCCACCATGGACCGCAGCCGTATCGGTTCCCGCCTACCGTCTGGATAGCGGATCTGGTCGTAGAAAAAGCCGTCTTCTTCATCCCACAACGAGCGGCCGGTCCACTTGATGTTGTGAATGGCGTCAGCGATATAAAGGAAATGCTCGAAGAATTTCGATGCAATGTCTTCATAGATCGCATTGGTTTTGGATAATTCCCACGAAACGGCGAGCATGTCGAGGCAATACATGGCCATCCAACTGGTGGCGTCGCTCTGTTCGAGGCGGCCGCCAGCAGGCGGAGGCGAGCTGCGGTCGAACACGCCAATATTGTCCATGCCCAGAAAGCCGCCCTCGAACACATTTTGCCCCAGCACATCCTTCCGGTTCACCCACCAGGTGAAGTTCATGAGCAACTTGTGGAACACCCGTTCGAGAAACGCCGTGTCCCCCTCGCCTTTTTCCCGCCGCTCGTGATCGTAGATTTCCCAAAGCGCCCACGCTTGAACAGGGGGATTGACATCATTAAAGTCCCATTCGTAGGCGGGAAGCTGCCCATTGGGATGCATGTACCACTCCCGCGTGAAACGGGCAAGCTGGCGTTTGGCGTATTCGGGATCGGCCATCGCCAACGGCAACACATGAAACGCCGAATCCCACGTGGCGTACCAGGGGAACTCCCATGTATCCGGCATGGAGAGGACGTCGTCGTTGTAAAGATGCACCCATTCATGGTTCCGCCCTTGAAGCCGCTCCGGCGGCGGAGGAGGTTCCGTGGGATCCCCCCGAAGCCAAGTCTCCACCACATAGTGATACCACTGCTTTGACCAAAACATCCCCGCCATGGCTTGACGGAAAATGGCGGCTTCTTCTTGGGGCGCCTCCCGCGGCAGTAGCGCGCCGTAAAATGCGTCCGCCTCCTTACGCCGTAGCCGCATCACGTCATCGAACGCATGCGTGTCAATGTCCACGCCCGCTTCCGGCGCAAGCCGCAGCCGCGTGGTTCGGCGCTCCCCCGCGGGGATGTCCCAGCGGTACCAGCCCGCCCATTTTGTGCCACCATCAACCGCGGCGGCGTCGGCGTCTCCATAGACGACCGCGTAGTGAAAGGCGTCTTTCACGTGGGCGGCGCGGTTGGGCGCATCGTACAAACGCCGCCGGTTGGTTTCGTTTTCCGTGAACAGGAAGTCGGGTTCCCCATCCAACCTCAGGCAACGTTTGCCCAACGCCGGGTGAATCGCCTCCACCACCCCATCCTTGCCCCGCAACAACGGTTTTACTTCACCTGGCGCCCAGCTCCACGTGTTGCGGAACCATAGAGTCGGCAGCAGGTGAAACACCGCCGGGTCTGGTCCCCGGTTCTCGACCGTAATTCGAATGAGGAGGTCTTCCGGGCCCGCCTTCGCGTATTCCACCACCACATCGAAGTACCGGTTTTCATTGAATATACCCGTATCCGCCAGCTCGAATTCGGGATTCTCAAGCCCTTGGCGGGCGTTGGCGGCCACCAACTCGGCATACGGAAACGGCTCTTGCGGATAACGGTAACGCGCCCGCATGTAGCTATGGGTGGGCGTGTTATCCTCGAACCAATAGCACTCCTTCACATCCTCGCCATGGTTCCCCTCATGGTTGCTCAGGCCGAACAACCGTTCCTTAAGTATGGGATCCTTGCCATTCCAGAAGGCCAAGGCGAAACACAGCCGTTGATGGTTGTCGCAAATACCCAACAACCCATCCTCGCCCCACCGGTAAGCGTACGAGCGAGCATGTTCGTGAGGCAGATAGCTCCAGGGGTCTTGATCGGAGCTGTAGTCTTCCCGGACCGTGCCCCATTGACGTTCCGCCAAGTAGGGTCCCCAGCGCCGCCAATGCTTTTCGCGCCGCTCGTTCTCAGCAAGTCGCGTGTGTTCCGCCGTGTCCATGGCGCTAGGTTCCTTCTCTGTTTCCGTCCTTTTGCTAGTACGGGGCTTAGGGCCTGGGGGGTGTCCGCTTTGCCTTGGGGTGTCCTAGTGCTCGGCCACTCCTAAGATTGTGGGGAACCTTAATTCGGTTCGTCTTGGCCGTGAGGTGGCGCGGGCTTCCAGCCCGTGATTCATGGCCTAGAAGGCCATGCCGCCTCTAGGCGATCCCGGGGTATCCGCGGCCTGCGCGCGCTTCAATCTCAGGCTACCAGCTATGCCCCCGCTGGGGTCCTTTAGGTGTCAACCCACTCATAAAACAAGAGTCCAGCATGTATGGTGAACTCCACGCGGAGTTAATCCTGTGGCGCAAACCGCCCTACCCACACTTTTAGGGTGGGCCGTGTCTTAGCGCATTGCATTCATCCGCCGAAACATACAACTATAAAGCTTATCGGCTGCTGACCGCGAATCCTTCACTATGCACCATCTTTAGAACGGTGTATCATCTTCGTCATCAAAAATCGCGCCGGCCGCCGGTTCCCCGTTAAATCCCGGATCGTAGGCTTCCGCCGCGGGCTGCGGCGCCGCCGCTTCTCCTTCGCCTTCGGCCAAGTTGCGGAACTGCTGTATGTCCCGGTCAAAGAGGAGGTTTACATTGCCCGTCGGCCCGTTGCGCTGCTTGGCCACCGCGAGCCGGACCAAGTTCTCATTGCCCTCGGCCTCATGCGCGGGAGGCCGCGACAGCATGAGCACCACGTCGGCATCCTGCTCGATGGCGCCGGACTCGCGCAGATGGGAAAGTTTCGGGATGCCGGAATCGTCTTTCTCCGCTTCGCGGCTGAGCTGGGAAAGCGCGAGGACCGGCACGCGCAGTTCCCTCGCGATGCCTTTGATGCTGCGGGAAATCTCCGAGATCTCGGTCTGGCGGTTTTCCGCTCTACCGTGGCCGCGCATAAGCTGCAAGTAATCGATGATCACCAAGCCAAGAGCGTCGTGCGCGGCCATGTGACGACGGGCCTTCGAGCGCACATCGAGCACGCTAATGCTGGGCGTGTCATCGATGTAGATGGGAGCGTTATTGAGTTTGTCGGCCGCCTTCTGGAGCTTGGGGAATTCAGAAGAGGCGAGGAATCCCGTGCGAAGCCGCACCGAGTTGATACCGCCTTCCATGCATAACAGCCGCTGCACAAGCTGTTCCTTGGACATCTCCAGGCTAAAGAGAAGAACCGGCTGGTTTTCCTTGATCGCGGCGTACGAAGCCACGTTCAGCGCGAAGGCGGTCTTCCCCACCGAGGGCCGGGCGGCGAGGATGAGCATGTCGGAGGGCTGAAACCCCGAGAGCATTTCATCAAGTTTACTGAATCCCGTCGCGAGCCCGGTGATGCCCTTGTGGGCCTTGATGATCGCCTCGATCTGCTCAATGCTCTTGTCGATGAGATCGCTCACCCGGTGAATGGGATTGAGCTGGCGATCCTGGGCAATGCTGAAGATTTCTTGCTCCGCGTGATCCAGCACATCGGTCACTTCGCCCTCGGCGTTATAGGCCTCGTGCGAAAGGCGGCTGCACGCCGTGATCAGCTTGCGGAGAATGGCCGCGTCCAGCACGATCTGGGCATAGTAATCCACATTAGCCGACGTGGGCACGGCGCTAGTGAGTTCGGCCACGTACGTAGCTCCGCCCGCGCCCTCCAGGCGTCCGTCCCGGTTCAGTTGCTCCACCAAGGTCACGCTGTCCGCCGGCCGATTGGCGCGGAACAGCGACACCATGGCCTCGTAGATATACTGATGGGCCTCAGCGTAAAAAAGATCCTCCGCATTTTCGTGGAGGATCTCAATGGCTATTCCCAAAGCGTCCGGATTGAGCAGCATCGCCCCCAGCACCGAGCGTTCGGCGTCGATATTCTGGGGCGGTACGCGGTCAAACTCGGCTTTGGAATCTCTCTTCTTCCGGCTATTGCCGGTCAACTCAGCTGCTCTCCCCGGACGTACCGGCGTCTTTCTCCTTCGCGCTTTCGGCGGCTTCTTCGCCGCCCTCCTTCTCTACCCAGACCTTGATCTGCGCCTCGACGCCCAACCCTAAGCGCACCGCCACCTTGTGGATACCCAGGGTCTTGACGGGCTCGGGGATGTGGATGTTCTTGCGGTCCAACGCGAACCCTTGCTCCTTCAGTTTGTCCGCGATATGCGCCGGCGTCACCGAGCCGTACAAGCGATCTTCCGGCCCCGCCCGCATGACAAGGTTGACCGTTGTCTTTTCCAACTTCTTGGCGTCGTTCATCAACTCGGCGCGCTTCTTCTCCTCACGCCGACGGATGTTGCGTATCTCATGCTCGATCTGTTTGGCGCTCCCCGAGTCGGCGGATACCGCCACTCTGCGCGGAATGAGATAATTCCGAGCGTACCCGTCCGCCACCGTGACAGTCTCGCCGATTTCGCCGAGACCCTCCACACTATCACGCAGTATGACTTTCATGGTGTATTCAACCTCCTTAAAGGTATATTTGAATCCGCCAAAATGCCGCCAGGGGGCGGAAAACCGGCGGGTTATGTTTCCGAAAATCGCGGCCTCGCCGCTTCTTCCCTCTTCAATCGCTTTGAGACGAACCGTGCGCGCGAGCCGCCACCGCATCAATGCGTTGGCGGAACTCCAGCCATGTGTCGAACAAGCCAGCCACGCTCAACGCCGATCCCATGCCGACATACAGCACGCCGACCACAATAAGCGTGCGGAACGCCGCCCGCAACCCCATGGCGCACAACGCGTAAACCAGAATAAGCAATCCGTTGAGCCAGTAGACCGCTGTCACGCCCGCGAGCGTGTTCCAACTGATATGGCGAACCGCCATATTCGGCCACTGGTAATCAACCATCCCCAGAAAACCGGCCACGATGACGACCCACACGAGCCCGTCGGGGGGCCTCACATCACGCAGACGCCGGCCGGAATCCGGTTCGCTCCGCAGATGGCCCGTCCACGCGGCCGCCAACGCTAACAGGCCAAAGCCCAACAGCAGCACAAGCGAAAACAGAAAACCGAATCCCAGCGAGGTCCAATGCTCATGAAGCCAGGCCAGCATATCCGCTTGGGCTTGCGCCGCTTCACTGCCGCCTTCCGCCTGCTCCGCGGCGGCCGCTTTCGCCCGGAACGCCCAACCCACCCAGGCGTCCCACGCTAAAAGTACGGCCACCACCCCAGCGCCAAACACGAAGGCCGTGAACTCGGCCAGGATCACCTTGAACCGTTTGCCGTGCGCCAAACCCGCTCCAACAGCCAAGCCGCCGAACGCGGTCACGGCGATAAACAGCGTCTGGCTGAATCCTTGATTCGCCGCGAGGGACAACAGAAGCGGGACCCCTACAAAGGCCCACGCCCGGCCGATTTCGCGCCGGGCCATGTAGATAGCCGCAGGCAAGGGAAAAAGCAGCGTTTGCAAGGGGAACGCCCACTCTCCCTGTCTGGCCGCCCAAAATAGGGCCGACAGCGAGGCAATTACCGCCAAGTAGGCGGCCGCGCCTTCATTAAACCGCATCTTTCCCCTGCTGCTGGAGACCAGGCCGGCCAAAACGAACGATGCCGCCGCTTGTTATTCGGCTACATACGGCAACAGCGCGATTTGCCGCGCCCGCTTAATGGCCTGCGTCAGCATCCGTTGGTGCTTCGCAGTCGCGCCCGTGATGCGGCGGGGAATGATCTTCCCGCGCTCCGTCACGTAGTGCTTTAACATGGCCACATCCTTGTAGTCGATGTGCACCACACGGTCTACTGTTAGCCTTGAAACCTTGCGACGTGTGGTCGCCTTCTTCTTGCGCTTCTTCATGCGCGTTTTGCTTTTTGCTGCTCTCGCCATTCGCTCTAAACCTCAT
>JAWOFY010000254.1:0-2830 GCA_046497285.1 Candidatus Hydrogenedentota bacterium | reverse complement strand
CCGCGAATGAACGCCAATATACGCGAATAAATCCGGCCGAGGGGGGGGTACGATGTCTGCCGCGTGGGGAAGCGAGAACTTCAGCGACAGGGACACCGCGAATGGAGCCAACAAAGGGGGAATAATTCGTACCGCCGGCATCTTGCCGGCAAGTATATAGCCGCCCGGAAAGCAACCGTTGCGCCGTGGCGTCGTGGCGTGAGACGTTGTCCCCGCCCTCAGTCCTCCAACGGGGTGTGGCCCTTGTCTTGGGCGGGGCTTTCTGGCTGGAGGGAGAAATCGCCGTTGGCGGGATCCGTCAAGAGGGGAGCCACGCCGATGAGGGCGTCCGTCTCGGGCGTGGGGAGGTTGGGCGCGCTGGCTTCGGGGTTGTCCATGCAATACCACGCGTTGCGCGCGAAGGTGAAGGTGGCCGGTGCGGTGTGCGGACCGATATTCACGCCGCCGCTGGCCCAGTCCTCGGAGTGAAACACGATGATGTTGTCCGTGAATTCGCCGTTTCGGGAAGGAACAAATCCGTCGTCCGTGGTCTCTTGCAGGATGCGCAAGGCCCAGCGTCCGGGACGATGGATGGTGTTGTACCGCACGGCCGCCCCGTCCACGCCCACATAGGCCACCGGCGTCTGGTTGCGGGTAAAGACGTTGCCTTCGACCGTAATCGCTTTCGCCTCGTATCCCGGCGGTTCGGGCCGGAAGAATTGAAGGCCGGTGCTGCCGCCGATGTTCACGCCGCGGGCCGAGCCTTCGATGTAGCTGTCGCGGATGACGATGTCCCGGCTGCCGCCCTTGGCTTGGATGCCCGCCGTGGGCGCGGCGGGATTGTGACGAATCTGGCAGCCCGTAATCACGCCGCGATGGCAGCCCACCATGTCCACCCCTTGTCCGGCGTCGCCCCAGTCTTCGATGACGCAATCCTCGACGCGGAAGTCCTGCACGCCGGAGAGCTTGATGCCGTCTCGGTTGCCTTCGGGGCCAACCTCGCGAATGGTGAGGCGGCGTAAGGTCACGTGATGGGATGGCGTGTCGAACGTTCCCCCGTCATCAATGTTGAGCCCGTTGCCGCTGGGGCCGATGAAATGGATATCCTGTAACGTAACGTGAGCGATGTTCGATAACTGCATGCCGTTGCCGCCGCCCCCGAACACGGGGGGCTCATCGGGATCGGCGCCCGCGATGACAATGGGATGATCCGGTTCGCCTGTGATGTCGCGGAAATGCATCCCCCCGTCGTATTCGCCCGGTGCAATCTGGATGCGGTCGCCCGGTTCGGCCGTGGTAATCGCTTCGGCCAACGCAGCCTCGTCGGATACGGTGATGCTTTCGGATTGGGCCGCGCCGACCAGCAATACAAGCGCCACCGTCATGAAAATGCGGGTCATGATGCCGTCTCCTTCGCTGGATGGTGCGATTCGCGCCCTTGCTGGCGAATTCTCATCGCCTCCCGGTACGCCTCCACGGTTTCGCGCACATACCGCTCCATTGTGTACCGTTGTAAGGCGCGCTCCCGGCCGGCCTGCCCCATGGCCTCGCGCTTGGCGGGGTCATTCGCCAAGGCCCGGAATGCGTCCGCCAAGGGCTCCACGCTTCCCGCCGGCACGACGAACCCCTCGACGCCGTCGTCCACGTCCTCCGGAAGGCCGCCGTGATCCGACACCACAAGGGGTTTCCCGGCGGCCATCTTTTCCTTGACCACGAAAGAGGAGAGGTCACACTCGATGCTGGGCAAGGTGGCGATGTCCATGGCCTGGATACAGCGGGGCATGTCATCGCGAAAGCCCGTGAACAGGACGCGGTCCGCCACGCCGCATTCCGCCGCCAGCCGCTCGAGATCCTCACGCAAGCCGCCTTCGCCCAACGCCAACAAGCGGAGCTGAGGGACGTCCTCCCGCAGGTGGCCCAGCGCGCGGAGGAGAAACTCGTGGCCCTTGGCCTTCACCAGCCGCGCGGCGATGCCCACGACAACATGGTCATCGTCGTAACCGAACTCGACTCGCGCGGATCGGCGCGCCTCGGCATCGGGGCGGAACAGCTCCGCATCCACTCCGTTGCGCACCACGCCCATGCGGGCGGGATCGAATGCCTTACGCGCCGCCAGCCGCGCGCGCATGATTTCGCCCAGTACAATCTGGTAATCCGTCCAACGCCGGTTCAAGATGCGGTTTGAGAGCCCGTCATGGACGTGATACGTATTGTGGCGGGTGCGGGCGATGGCTACGGGCTGGCCGAGCGTCCGGTTAGCGATGGCGCTGACCCAATGGTCTGGCGAGCCGTTGACGTGGATGACATCGGGCTGGTCGTCGAGCATAAGACGCCGCATCGCCGCGATGTCCTTCCACCACGCGGCCGCCCGCGCGCCCCCACGGAATTGGAACCGATTCACCACCTCGCATTCCACTTCGGCGGCGCGGTCCACGAGAACGCTGTGCTCCCTGCATCCGATGATGGGCCGGTGGCCCAAGGCCTTGAGGTGCTTGGCCAGCACCGTGACATACCGCACTTGACCGCCGCCTCGGGAATGGGCGTCGAGCAGCAAGACGGTCAGCGGGGAGTCGTGTGTAACATTTGTCGTCATGTGTGGGCTGTCTTTCAAATGAATCTCGACGGAAGCAGAGAATGCGCTCCCCCCGTCTATTCATGATGGAGCCATGTAGCGTTGTGGGTTAGGTGGCAGTCTTGCCGGCGGTACGGAATTCCTGATTTCTGGGGTGACTAGTACCTAGTCAGCCCCAAATTTGGGGATGCCACCATTGCATTTTGACTTTGCCTGAAATGCTGTCTCAAATAAATCCATCCCGTAGGGATGACAGCTGGTAGCCGGGGGTTGAGCCCG
>JAWOFY010000186.1:0-3323 GCA_046497285.1 Candidatus Hydrogenedentota bacterium | reverse complement strand
AGCGCCGCCTCCGCCTTTTCACGCTCGGTGATGTCGCGCGCCAGGGCCAGGATGTAGTCGCGGCCGCCAAAGGAAATCTTGCTTATGGTCAGCTCGCACGGATAGCGGCTTCCATCCTTGCGGCGATGTTCCGTCCGGAATCCCCGCAGATATCCCACGGGCATCTCCTCCCAGATGCGGCGGACCTCTTCACGGAGAGCCCTGTCCGGGTCCAGGTCCACAACGTTTAGCCCCAGCAGTTCGCTCTTACTGTAACCGCTTGCGGCGACTGCGGCGTCGTTGACCTCCAGGAAGGCGCCGTCGAGATCATGCAGATACATCCCGTCGGACATTTGCTGCACGATGGCTCGGTACTTCTCTTCGCTAGCCGTCAGCGCCTGCTCGGCCTGTTTTCGCTCGGTGATGTCTTGAATCAGTCCGTCATACGCCACGAGAACGCCATGGGCATTGTATTGAGGGACGTAGGTGTTGCGCACCCAGCGCGTTTCGCCGTCTTTGCGGATGATGCGATACTCGATGGCAGGCGGATGAGCGCCGCTGAAGACGGCGCGAACTTGTTGAATAACCTTGCGACGATCGGCATCCACAATGATGCGTAGCCAAAGGAAGGGATCCGCCTCGAATTCAGTCTCGTCGTAGCCGGTGATGGCCTGGCAACCTGGTCCGTGCTTGATCTCGACAGGGTCGCCGTCTTCGATGCGCACGGTGTACACATAACTGTGGATAGTCTGTGTGATTCGCCGGTACCGTTGCTCGCTCTGCTTTAGTTCCTGTGTGCGAAGCTCCAAGAGATCCCTCGTGTGCAGCAGGAACTGCTCCCCCCGCGCTTTATCGCACAGCTCGACCAGATAGGCCGACTCAAAGGGCTTACGGACATAGGCGGAGGCGCCGCGTTTCATCCACGCCAGAGCCAGCTCCGGCGTGGGGTCGGCCGTCATCATCACGCACACGCAATCCGGCCGCCGGGCGCGAAACGCGTCGAGCAAGGCCCCGCCCTCTTCGCCGGAGAGGTGGTGGTCCAGGATGGCCACGTTGTAGCCGGTTTCCTCGAAGGCGGCGGCGGCTTCCTGGGCGGTAAGCGCGGTATGCACCTCGTACCCGTCGGCGGCAAAGGTGTTCTGGAGATCGGCCGCGAGCGCCTTGCTGTCGGAGGTGATTAGCGCCCGGGGATGGGGCCGGGGAGGGCGTCCATCGAGCAGCATGCGTACTTGTTCGACGAACCGTTTTCCATCGACGGGAGCCCCCATGAATGCGTCCGCCCCGATGCCCGCGGCGATCCGCCGGGGTTCCTCGCCCGCGAAGGTGGCTGAGACCACGAGGATGGGGATGTGGTTGAACGCGGAGTATTCGGGCGAACGCAACAAGCGGCAGAAGCGCCAACCATCGATCCCGTGCATGTAGAGATCGGTCACGACGATATCCGGCGGCGCGTTGGGCTCCATGGCCTGCAAGGCTTCCTCGGCCTTGGTGAAGGGGCGCGGTTCAAGCCCCGCCTTGCGCGTCAACTCAACGAGCACGTCAAGCTGCGTGGGATCGTCGTTGACAACAATAGCGATAGCCGGTGAAACACGGCGATCGGACTCCGCATTCATAGAGCTACTTTCTATCCCATTGCGTCGTCTTGGGCGACTTCGGGGTACAGGTGGTTCAGGCAATCCGGGCAGAACCCATGGCTGAACTCCGCTTCGGTGTGTTCACGGACATAGAGTTCGAGTTGGTTCCAATAGCCTTGATCGTCGCGAATCTTCTTACAGTGGGCACAGATCGGCACGATGCCGCGGAGGGTCTTGATATGCTCGAGGGCATGGTTTAGTTCTTCCACCTTCGTTACCAGCGCGTCCTGCATATCGGCCAAACGGCGGCCCACCTCTATGCGGGCGCGGAGTTCGCCATGGTCGAACGGCTTGGCCAGATAGTCGTCGGCCCCCGCATCCAACCCGGCGACGATGTCGGCTTTCCCATCCTTGGCGGTCAACATGATGAGGTAAGGGGGGCGCTCTGCTTCCTGGGCGCGCACCCGGCGAATGACTTCCAGCCCGTCCATCTCCGGCATCATCCAATCCAAAATGGCCATCCTGGGCGCGTTGGGCTGTTGCAGCGTCTCCCAGGCTTGGGCGCCATCCGCGGTCTCCACTACTTCATGACCGTTCCGTTTCACCATGGCCGTCAGCATGAGGCGGGAGGTGGCGTCGTCCTCAGCAATCAGTATCTGCATTCATCCCGGCCTCCTCGTCATCAGGAATAAGCCCGAGTTGAGAAAGCTTGTCGATCAGTTTCGCTTTGTCAATCGGCTTTACCATATACTGGTCACACTGGTTTTGGCAAGCCTTAATTACATTGGAGCGATCAGCAAGGGCCGTGGTCATAATGATTTTCGCCTTGCGGGCATAGCTGGTCCGTTGCGCATCCTCCAATTCGCGGATGCGCTCAAGCGCGGCATGCCCATCCATACGCGGCATCATAACATCCAAGCAAATGAGATCATACGGTTTGCCCATGCGCAGCGCCACGCGAACAGCCTCCACGGCGTCCCGCCCGTCCTCCACGCAGTGATACGGGCCATAGGCTTCGAGGATCTTCTGCATGAGCAGGCGGCTGGTCATGTCGTCCTCGGCGATTAAGGTTTTCATGGCGATCCCCCTATGGAGTTAGACTTGCTTCTAGTATTCAATCAGCGCTAAAGTTGTGCATTATACCCCCCTCCGTCATCTCCGCGAAAGCGGGGATCCAAATCCCAAGAGCAGCACGCACCCCGTGGATCCCCGCTTTCGCGGGGATGACGATTCCACCACCCCTGACCGCCGGATGAGGAGTCCGCTCCGGGGGGAGAACATCCCCCTTATCCCCCTTCACTGTTGTCCTGAACAAAAAAGAGCGGGGTCGATTCTGGTTCAGTGGGGCCGTTTAATTGTGAGGTCCACAATCGGCCCAACCTAACATGACGTGCTGGACAGGCAAAGCGTTTCGCGATGAGCCAAAGCCGCCCTGAAAGGGCCAAAACACAACAGCCCAGGGCAATCGCCCTGGGAAAATAGGGCCTCCCCTCCACCAGCCCTGAAAGGGCGTTACAGATGGCTGCGAGCCTATGTTACGCCCTTTCAGGGCTGCAAATGAGCTTCCTCGAATGCCCAGGGCGATTGCCCTGGGCTATAGTGTTTCAAGCCCTTCGGGCTGGGATGCTGACGCTCTGGCTTGTGGTCCTTGCCGACGTGAACGGCATAGCAATCTCTGTCTATTTAGGACAGCAGCGAACCCCTTCACAGGGGGAATTGTACTTGAAAGCCGGCAAGATGCCGGCGCTACGGGGCATCCAAAATGTTGTC
>JAWOFY010000093.1:0-4785 GCA_046497285.1 Candidatus Hydrogenedentota bacterium | reverse complement strand
CGTGGCTGCGTCAGTGGCGGATGGCGCGCCACTCCCGCCGGGTTGCGCCAAATAGAGGGGAGCATCCACGTTGCGCAACGCTTCTTCGAGGCTTTCATGGTAGGTAAACGCCGGCAGCCACGGCCGTCCGCTCTGTTTACACGCGTCCACGGCCCACCGTTCCCACTTGTCCGGCCGTTTCGGCTGCCGCTCCGTGTGGTCCCCTCGAAAAAAAGCGAACCGTGTCACTCCCAGCGCGGTCCCATGGCGAATAAGCTCCTCCATGGGATCCTCGCGGTTCAAACAGGCCTGCGCCAACGTGAGGCGGCGGGGCAGGGCTTCCCGCTGGACGGCGGCGTCGACTTCGATCCATACGGCGTGCTTGTCGATGCGCGCAACCCGGCCTTCCCCCTCAAGCCCGGCCCCGTCGAACAAGGCCACCTCGTCCCCCGCTTGCACACGCACCACGCGCCGCGCATGATGGGCCTCTCCCGCCGGCAATTGGCACAGGCCGCCCGCGGCAAATCCCTCGGGGACATGGAACCTGTGTAGATGCGCCATGGAAAGGCATTAGCTCCATGCATTTGCACATGGGAAGAGGCAGCGCGCGGATGAGAGAAAGCGGCAGACCGCCCCACAGGGAAGAGCGGCCACGGCTCCCCCCTTCGGCGGCGCGGGTGCGTGTCCCCGTCTCACCGCCGTGTTGCGCATGTAATCCGCTCCATCCGCGCCAGTAAAGCTGAGGTTACTCGCCGAAATGGCGGCGGAAATAGCTGGGATCGTCAATCAGGTCCAATTCGACCTTGACGAACTCCTCGAGTTCCCGCTGAGATATGGGCTGTTCAGCGGCTTCATGCCCTTCGGAGCCTTGCTCATACGGTTCTTCGCCCGCCTCCTCTTCTCCTTCTTCCTGCTGCTGGGCAAAGCCGTTGGCGAAGTCTTCGAGTTCTTGCACTGAGGAGGGAAACATACCGGGCTCGAGGAATTCCGCGATGATCTCGGCGAGATGGTCCTTTTTCTCTTCAAACGAGCCATTTACGATGATCTCCCGGCTCAAGGCAATGGCCTTTCCCCGGAACATCACCACCCATTCATGACACGAAGGGCAGGGGAGGACCGCCACGACGTCCTTAGGAACGCGGGCCGTGGCCAGACGCTGCTTTCCGCAATGGGGACAGACTTGGCTATGCATATCGGCCTCTTTTCTTGACGTTAACGCCGGGAAACCAAAAAACGTGACTCTATTCTACGGCGCCGAACAAAAACTGTCAAACAAAACCCTATCATCTGTCTTAGCCATGAATGATTTCGCAAAGAATCCAGCCCGTAGAAACAGCAGCCGGTAGCCCAAGTATTGAGCCCGCAAACGGAAGCACTCGTAAGAAGCTGCGAGGGGAGAGGCCGTGGCCTCTCCCCGCCCACATTATATAATCGGTTTGTTCCACAAAGGAGTTTAGCCCCGGTTTACGGAGAAGCCGAACTGAATATGGGATCGATGTCGAAAATCGGAGGCAGTATCAACCCGTTGTCCCCGCTATCACCGACACATACCGTCACGGTCTCTATTTCAGTCCCGCCGTTTTCGGACCACGCCCGGAATTCGATATCGTGGCATTCTTCCAGTGGCGTACGGAAGGTCCACGTGACCGTCCGGCTTCGTCCTTGTACCACGTTACCCAGGGTGAAGTCGCGGCTTGTTCCGAAACTCATATCCACGCCGTCCGCGCGCGTTGTGCGGACATCCACAAGCTGCACCCCCGGAGGTAAAACGGTGTTTTCCAAATGCACGCCGGAAAGAATGTACGACGGATTGGACACGGTGGTCTCAATCTCGAACTCCTCACCGGGGTCCACGGACGTTGAGGTCAAGGACGCCGACAAGTCCATGTCGGGTTGGGTATCGCCCCGGATTACCGTGGCGGCAATGCCGACGGGCAGCGAATACCCGTTCCAGAACGTGTGAGGCGCGTCGTAGGGGACCGACTTGAGCCGCCACGTTCCTGATTCGGGACGATCGATGATCGCGTAAACCACGTTGTCGTCCCACGACCACGAGCGGAATCGGCTCGGCGGCACGTTAGTCCAGGGGTTGTTAGGGGCATCGTCCGGGTTGTGTTGGAGCCACAACTCGAGATCCCATAGCCGGGCCGCGTCCGCGCCGGAACTCGCGGGCGGTTCGTCCCACGTCATGACCACGACCAGGCGATGCGCGTTGGCGGGCACCTCGATATCCCGGTAGATGTAGTTGTTTTCGTGGACCTCGCCCCACGCCCAGTGCCCCTTCCAGCCATTACTGTTGTCGCGGCGCCAATGGGCTTTGTAAGAGGACACCCGGCCAAGGCCGTAGTCGTTGGCGTTATCAAGTTGCGTATCGTCGTTATGCAAAAGGGCTGTGGCCATCAAACGGGCGCGCGTGAGCATGGGCCGCCCTTTGAAGGCGGCATAGTGTTCCATCATGCTGGCCGCCACACCCGCGACATGGGGCGCGGCCATGCTCGTGCCGGAGCTGTCCTGGTAGCCGCTGGACGTGCCCGCGTCCGCCGCGCCGATCCATCGGCCGGGAGCGGTCACATTCGGCTTCATGCGATCATCCGCGGTGGGGCCCCGGCTGCTGCTAGTCCAGATTTGCCCGACGTCCTCAAACCCGAAATCGCGGACGTTGCCCACGGCCAGGGCGTTCTTGGCCACGGCTGGGCGGCCCACGGTTTCCGAGCCGGGGCCATCGTTGCCCGCCGCAACCACGAACAGCGGCCGGCTTTCCCACACGTTCGCATCAAGCCTTCGGGAGGTATTGTCCGTGCCCGCCAGCGGCGAGTTATTGTAGCCGCCGCCGCTGTAATTGATGACGTGCGCGCCTTGGTTGGTTAACCAATCCATGCCGTCTTGTATCCAGCCGTCGGCGCCTGTCCATCGCCCCGCACTGTTCTGCCGGAACACTTGGGCGGCGCGAATGCGTTCATCGCCGGAATGGCCGATTCCAGGGGCAACGCCGCGATACCGGATGTCCGCGGCGCCTGTCCCCGTGATTGTGCCGAGAACGTGCGTGCCGTGTCCCGAACCGTCGTTCCACACCGAGCCTCCGTCATCCGTGAAGTTGACGCCCCGGCCAAACTTGTTGAGGTCCTGGTGCATCGTGGGGGCCGCGGACCCTACCATGAAGCCGGTATCCATGATCCCAAGCGTGATAGATGCGCCATCGTAGTTCGGCCGGATGTAGTCGGCGCCTATGGTGGGGGTGCTTTCGTCATGCTTGGTGGAAACTGCCGGGCTAAAGTCGATTCCGTCCTCAAGCATGGGTTCGACAAACAACACGTAATCCAATTGCGTGATGGCTTCCAACACTTCCCACGCCCCATTCGGGCCCCCGTGCGGAATCATGGCGCGGTAGGCCAGCAGTTCCTCATCGTAATGGCCGAGGCTGGCGCCTTGGGCCGAGAGTTCTTCCCCGAACCGCCCCTTGTCATCCTCATCGAATAGGTTGATATACACCGGGATCTCGGCGGGGATGTCGTCCGCGGCGCGCTCCAACTCATCCCGCAGCCGTTGGAGTTCCGGGCTTTCCTTGAGGCTGGGCGGGCTGAAGCCTACCCAATGGACAAAGTCGAGTTGAGCCAGCTCAGTCTCCAGTCCTTCGGCCCCGAGTTCCACGGGCGCGGCGATCTTGTAGGCGCTGCCATGGTTCCCTAGCACCTCCACACCGATCTCGTCGAGTTGTTCATAGTGAGGCCCCGCCAGGTACTCGTCCATGAGAAGAAAGGCGTAGACTTCCTCGCGGCCCGCCTCCCGCAATGCGGGAATGGCTCTCAGGAGCGCGGGATCCAGGCCAGGTTCGGGCTGATGGGCGCCGGAGGAGAAGCGGAGTTCGCGCCAGTCCCTCACCGGCTGTTGCCCGTCGCGGGGAGCCGCGCGCGAAAAAATGGGCGGCTCCTCAACGCCCACTGGCGGCATCTCTTCGCCCAGGGGCTCATTAGCGGCGCCCTCGGGGGTTCCACCGGGATCCCGTCCGAGGTCCGGCGGGTCGAACGAGTCCGATTCTAGATCACTCTCCCCGCCACGAGCGCCGGATTGCGAAGACAGAAGCAGCTCCTCATCTACTCGCGGCACGGCGTCCCAAAGCGTTCCCTCGTCGGGGTCTGGCTCAGGTTCGGGGGGACATCCCACGATAAGGACGGCCACGCCAATCGCCAGCATCGCGTGCATGACGAAATTCGTCTGGCGGGAGTAGAAGCGACCCAAAGGCCCAAACCACCGGCGGTTCGCGGCAGGCTCCGCCTCGTCTTGCATCCTCGCTGACATTGTTGTTCTCATTTTTCCTTTCCTCCTCAAGTTTTCTGAAAACTATCTTCACCTCTTAGGGGCGCCTACAAAGCCATGGCCACTATACCCTGTTACAAGGTCAATGTCGTACGTAACGATTACAGAGAAGCGGACATTCCTGATCGTGACATTGATATTGTAAGCCGCGATATCTCAGGGGGTATTACCCATGGAACGCAATACATGATCCGCAACGTAAGTTATTCTTCCAAAGCCGGTTTCTGGCCACAAAGCGCTGAGAAGACACTGAAGTTCACGGGGCAGGTTCAGCCAGTCTGCTCTTCCGCAAATTGGACAACGGGAAGCGGAGCTAGGTCAGGTGAGAAGCATAGATGCAGGGCATGCTTCGTCCGAAGATAATGGAGATGCCGAGGACAGTTAAGCGGCATTTTGGGGCGAGGAGGGGGTTATCGCTCGGGTGGGAATTGGAAGAGGGTGTACCTATCTCAGAATCGATAGCCCAGCGCCAGCCCCATAGTGTTGGCGCCC
>JAWOFY010000090.1:0-9937 GCA_046497285.1 Candidatus Hydrogenedentota bacterium | reverse complement strand
TCAGCCAGATGTAAGAAGCCAAATTCGCCGGGCTCCGCCACAGGGGGATGCCGCAGATAGCGGGGCTCCCCCGCGAACGCCACGCCCCAGCCCCTTTCTTGCAGCGCGCGCGCCAATATAACACACCGGCCTGCGTGAGCGAGCACGTTCGAGGCCGGTGTAAAAAGCAAGCGGTTATTGGCGCCGCCATCTGGAGGAGCTTGAGACACGTAGCCTAGCCTTCAGCCGCCACGCGCGCCGCTTTCCAACGTCTCCCGCGAGAAGAGCGCCGTAAGGCGGGCTCAGTACCGATAGACAAGGATGCCTCCGCTGAATCCCGCGCCGTACGTAACCTTCATGATAAGATCGCCGCGCTTGACGCGCCCGTTGCGCACGCTTTCGTCAAGCGAGATGGGCAACTCGGCGGAAATGGTGTTCCCATAGTGGGCGTAATCCTCGACCAGCTTGTCTCGGTCCACCCCGACCGCCTCCACCGCCACTTCAAACAGCGGACGGCTGGGCTGATGAATGAAGCAAAGGTCTAGATCGTCGCGCGTGACGCCGGCCATATTCAGCACGTTTTCCACTCCGACGGGCAGGTTGTCGCGCAAGGCTTGATTGATGAGTTGCCGTTCCCCCATATAGAAACTGCCGTGGTATTCCGTGGGAATGCGCGGCGTCGCCACTGATATGATGTGCGGCATGGTAATGATGTCGTGGAACTGCCCATCCGTCCACAAGGCGCCCGCCATGAATTGCCCCGGCTCCTCCGAGCGTTCGAGCAGGATCCCGCCGGCGCCATCGCCGAAAATCGCGCGATGCATCGGATTGTGGAACGCGGTGCCTTTCGAGACAATCGTGCCCGCCATCACCAAAATGCGGTTTTCGCCCGTGGCGATACACCGCAACGCATAGTCCAACCCGGCAACCCAGCCGACGCACGACATAGTGATGTCCATGGCGGGACAGCTAGCGCCCAGCTTGTGTTGCACCACACTGGCGGTGGAAGGTTCAAAGTAGTCGCCGGGGGTGGTGCTAACGAAGATGCGGTCGAGTTGCTCCGGCCCAACCTCAGCGCGCTCAAGCACGTCCCGGGCCGCTGCGGTTATCATGTCCGAACAGGTTTCGTCTTCACCGGCCGCGCGCCGTTCCACCGCGCCCAGCAAACGCTCCACCGCTCCATTTGTGGACTCCAGGCCCGCAAGCTCATGGTTGGCCACCACCCGCTCCGGAAGGTAAGAGCCGGTGGCGGCGATTCGCGCCGGGATGTCTTTGTACACGTGCGACATTTTTCTCTCCCACTCGCTAAAAATGGGCTGGTTAAGTGACGATAAGCGCGTCTCCGGCGATCCCGTTCGCGCGGAGCCTGCCTTATTGCCCGGCCAGCCCTAAAGCTTATTCCAGTTTTCCAAATTCAAGTAACCCTTGACGGATTCTTGCCGTTCCCCAGGAGGTGAGAGGGAGTATAGCGTGAAGCAGGAGCTTGTGTCAACGGCGGATCGAAATGCGGCGCTCGTTCGAGCGTGTAATGGCTTTAGCCGCCTGCCGGCGTCCAAGAGAACCGGCGCAAGCCCCACACAATGACGTACACGGCGGCGGCGGTGAGGATGATGCATGCGCCGGCGGGGCGGTCGGTGATGTAGGAAAAGGCCAGGCCGCTCATAATAAAGACGCCGCCGAGCGCGCTTGAGAGTATCATCATGGTGTGAAGCTGCGAGGTGTACCACCGGCTGATCGCCGCGGGCAACGTGAGCAGAGCGACGACAAGGACGATGCCCACAACACGGAGCATTATCACGATGGTTAGGGCCACGAGGCAGAGCAACAAGACATACATGAGCCCCACGGGCACTCCCCGGAGCTGGGCGAACTCCGAATCCAGACTGAGAGCAAGGAATTCCTTGTAAAAGAAGGCCACGGTAACCAACACTACGATGTTTAACACAAGCACCAGTTGCACGTCGGCGGAACTCACGCGGAGAATGTCACCGAACAGAATGCTTGTGGGATTCACCGCATATCCCGGCGTCATATCGATGAAAAGAATACCCAACGCCATGCCGGTGGCCCATAGCGCCCCGATGAGGGTGTCTTCCCGTTCCCGGCCATACCGATTGACAAGGCCGACAAGCCCCGCCGCCAACAAGCCGAAGGCAAGCGCGCCGTACAGCTCCGGGATGGCCAGCCATGCCGCGAGTCCCAAGCCGCCGAAGGAGGCGTGGCTTATGCCTCCGCTGATGAACACAATGCGTTTGACCACCACGTACGCCCCAATCACCCCGCAGACCACGCTAGCCAAAAGGCCCGCGTAGATAGCGTTGCGCATGAATTCGAGTTGGAGCACATCAAGCATGGTGCGAACTTCCCTTTGGCTGGACAGCAGGTTCGGCCGCTGATTAAGACGGGCTAAAGTATAGCGAATATCTCGCTTCCATGCCACGTAGCTCCGCGAATAAGGAACGCGACTGGAGCCGAATGGGGGGAGATGGAGGCGGATTTACCGTACCAATATTGAATTTGTTCCACCAAATTCCTATGATAGGGGGTGGCATACCCACCGAGAATCGCCGCGCCGCCGGGCAAGACGAGAGCAACCGGCTTGCCTCGGCTAGCAGGGAACCGGTTCCGCCTCCACATGGTTTCACTGGCCACGTTACACCAAAACGCGCTGTCTAAAAAAAACACAGGAATACGTAGTAGAATGGCGGTCGTGCACCAAACCTCCGCTACCCTTGGGGGAACAATGAGACGAAATATCGTACACGTCGGGGCGGGCAACCTAAGCTACGAAATACGCGAAATCGTTACAACCGCCCGCGAAATCCGGTCGATGGGACAGGAAATCACGTGGGAGAATATCGGGGATCCCGTCGAAAAAGGCGAACGGCCGCCGGCCTGGATTCGCGGCATTGTGCGCGAACTGGTGGAAGATCCCTCCACCTGGGGCTATTGCGACACCGCTGGGGTCGAGGCCACCCGCGAGTTCTTGGCCGATCAAGTCAACATTCGCCCGGGGGGAACGCGGATTACGCCGAACGACATTATGTTCTTCAACGGGTTGGGCGACGCCGTGGCGAAGGTCTATGGCTTCCTTCGGCGCGAAGCCCGCGTGCTGGGGCCCTCGCCCGCGTATAGCACGCACAGCTCGGCCGAGGCGGCCCATTCCGGCTACAACCACGTTACGTACAACCTGGATCCCTACAACAACTGGATGCCCGACGTCGAGGACATCCGGAACAAGGTGCGTTATAACGACAGCATCGCGGGGATCTTGCTCCTTTCGCCGGACAATCCGACGGGGGCCGTCTATCCACGCGAGATCCTTGAGGAGATCGCCGCCATCGCGCGGGAAAACCATCTCTTCATGATTGCGGACGAGATTTACGCGCACATCGTATACAACGGCAACCCCCGTATGCACATGAGCGAGTGGATTGGGGACGTGCCCGCGCTGGCCATGCGGGGCATCAGCAAGGAATACCCGTGGCCCGGCTCGCGGTGCGGCTGGATCGAGGTGCTCAACCGGGACAAGGACGCGAACTTCGCCACCTACGCCAACAGCCTGCTCGCGGCGAAACGGCTCGAAGTATCGTCCACCACGCTGCCGCAGATGTCCATCCCCCGGGTGATGGGCGATCCCCGCTACAAGGATCACTTGGACGCCCGCGAACAAACGTTCGCCGCCCGGGCGCAGGAGGCGGTGGACGCCTTTGAGGGGTGTGACGCGGTCATCGTGAACAAGCCTTCAGGGGCCTTCTACCTTACCGTCATGTTCAAGGAGGGCGTGCTCAACAATAAGCAAAGCCTGCCCATCGACAACGCGCGCGTCCGCGAACGCATCGAGAACCTTGTGCATGACGTGGCGCCGGACAAGCGCTTTGTCTACTACCTCATGGGGAGCACGGGTATCGTGGTCGTGCCCCTGTCTGGGTTCCACTGCAAGCATGAGGGGTTCCGCATGACCCTGCTGGAATCCGACGACGCCAAGCGCGCCTGGATCTTCAAGACCCTGCGCGAAAGCATCGATGCCTACGTAGGCCGCTAATCCCGCAACGTGGCTGGACCGATCTTTCCCACCGGCAACGGGGAATGTTTGGCGTCTATCTTCACGCCGTTCCACACGCACTGCAATTCGTTCGCGTAGGGGGCGCATGACCCTGTTTTTCACGTAGGAGGATAGCGCACTCGTGTATATGACCATGCGTTGGTTTGGCGCGGACGATCCCGTGCCCTTGGAACACATCCGGCAAGTACCCGGCATGGATGGAGTCGTCAGCGCGCTCTATGACATCCCCGTGGGGGAAGTTTGGCCTAAGGATGCACTGGCTGAGTTGAAAGGGGAGATCGAGGACGCCAAGCTGTCCCTGGAAGTGATTGAGAGTATCCCCATCCACGACTCCATCAAGCTCGGGCGGCCGGATCGCGACGAAAAAATCGACGCGTATTGCCAGTCCGTGTCGAACATGGGGGAGGTCGGCATCCCGCTGCTCTGCTACAACTTCATGCCGGTGTTCGACTGGACGCGCACCAACTTGAAGCATCCCTTCAAGGACGGTTCGCACGCCCTGAGTTTCAGCTACGAGAACCTCAGCGAGATTGATCTCAGCAAAGGGTCGAAGGACTTGCCGGGATGGGCGAAGGCGTACGGTCCGGAGGAGCTGGATGCGCTATTGAACGCCTACCGGCAAATCAGCCGCGCTCAGATGTGGGATAATCTGGCGTATTTCTTGGAGAAAGTGGTCCCCGTCGCGGAAGAGGCCGGCGTGCATCTCGCCATCCACCCCGATGACCCGCCGTGGTCCATATTCGGCTTGCCGCGCATTATCGTCGATGAAGATGCGCTTGCGAAAGTCACTGGGTTGGTGGACAGCCCGTACAACGGGCTCACGCTCTGTACGGGTTCGCTGGGCGCTTCACGCAACAATCATCTCGTGCGCATCATTAAGCGGGTTGCGCCGCGCATCAATTTCGTCCACATGCGCAACGTGAAAGTGACGGGCCATAAACATTTCCACGAGTGCCCGCATCCCTCCCGTTTCGGCAGCATTGACATGCTGGATGTCATGACGGCCTTGGCCAACAGTGGATACACCGGACCCATTCGGCCGGATCATGGGCGCATGATTTGGGGCGAACAGGGCCGGCCGGGCTACGGACTATTCGACCGCGCGTTGGGCGCCATGTACCTGCAGGGGTTGCGCGAAGCGGCCCTGTTCAACGCCAAGCGCCTGAATGCGACCGCGCAAATCTGACCCGGGCTTGGCGAACTCTGGAACGGAGGAACAACCGTCACGGTTTCACAGCGGCCAAAGCGTTTCTTGAGCTTCGCTTAAAACGCCTTGCGCAGAGAGGATAAGCTCGACCGTCTCCCGAACGGCGCCGCCACCGCCGTTGAGCCGGGTGATGTAATGGGCGTGGGCCTTGGCCTCCCGGACGGCGTTGGCCACGGCCACGGCGAATCCCACGCGGCGCAGGACGGGGACATCGGGCAGGTCATCCCCTACGAAGCACACGGCGTCCATTGGAATCCCCGTCTCCGCCGTGATTTGCTCTAGGGCCTTGCGTTTGTCCATTGCGCCAAGGTGGATATGGGGCATGCCCAAGTCCTCGCCCCGTTTCCGGACCACGGCGCAGTCCCGCGCGGAGACGAGGCCCGTGAGCACGCCGGCGGCCTGGGCCAGCTTCACCCCCAGGCCATCGTGCACATGGAACCGTTTCCACTCGTTGCCTTGGGTGTCGAAGGACATGCCGCCATCGGTGAGCACCCCATCCACATCCAGTAGGAGCGCCTTCACCGCGCGGGCGCGCCGCTGAACGGCGGGGTGTTGGGCATGATGATTGATCACAAGCCGCCATCCCTTTGTTGAGTCGCATGGTGAATCGCCACTAGGCCTTCGAGTACGCGCCGGAAGTCCGCAAGCGGAAGCTGGCTCGGGCCGTCGCTCAACGCCTCCGCGGGGTTGGGATGGACCTCCATGAACACCCCCGAGACCGCCCCCGTGGCAAGAGCGGCTCGCGCCAAAGGAGCAATGAACTCGGGTTGCCCTCCGCTCGACCCCTGTTGCCCGCCGGGTTGTTGCACGCTATGGGTGGCGTCAAAGATTACGGGATACCCCGTCTTCTCCATGATGAGCAGACCGCGCATGTCGACCACCAAATCGTGATAGCCGAACGTGGTCCCGCGTTCCGTCAAGAGGATGCGCTTGTTACCGCAAAAAGCCACCTTCTCCGCGGCCCTATCCATATCGGCCGGCGCGAGAAACTGCCCCTTCTTGATGTTTACAGCGCGGCCCGTGGCGCCGGCGGCTTCGAGGAGGTCGGTCTGACGGCACAGAAAGGCGGGAACCTGCACGATATCCGCCACCTCCCCCGCCGCGTCGGCTTCCTGAACCGAATGCACGTCCGTGAGTATGGGAACATCGTGGCGCGCCCGCACCCCTTCCAGAATGCCAAGCGCGGTGGCGAAGGGCAGGCCGGTGAAGCTTTGACGGGATGTGCGGTTCGCCTTGCGGTAGGAGGATTTGAAGATCAACTGGACGGGCAGCCCCTCGACGGCCTCGCACAGCCCTTCGGCCGTGCGTTGAACCGTGATCTCCTCTTCCACCACGCAGGGTCCCGCGATGATGGTCAGGGGTTGATCAAGCCCCACGCGAACGCGTCCGATGTCAACTGGCGGCATGAGAATACGCCTCGTCTTTCGTGTTAGCCGGTGTACCAATACCACTAATGGGTGGATTGCGGTTCCACATTGTTACAGATCCAGTGCGCCGTCGAGAAACATCCCCCGGCCCTTTCGGGCCACCCCCTTCAAAGGGGGAATATGCCACGTACCGCCGGCATCTTGCCGGCAAATGGGCCGCCTCGAAAACGGCGCTACGAGGGAAACATCCCCCGGCCCTTCGGGCCACCCCCTGCCAAGGGGGAATATGTTACGTACCGCCGGCATCTTGCCGGCAAATGGGCCGCCTCGAAAACGGCGCTACGAGGGAAACATTCCCCGGCCCTTTCGGGCCACTTCCTTCCAAGGGGAATTGATCCGCTCATTCCCCCTTTGAAGGGGGATCAAGGGGGATGTCAACCCGCACGCCTTATGAGCTGTCATCGTCTTCCGCGGGTTCCGCTGCGATGACTTGGTCATGATCGTATACCGCCGCTACTTGGTGGCCCGGGGGCACGGTAAGAAACTCCTCGTCTGGCCAGTCGCCGCCCACCAGCATCTCCATCAATCTGACGCTGCCGGTAACCTCCTCCACCAGCAAGCCGCTTCCGGCGGCTTCGTCATGGATCCGCTTAACCATACCGGGTTCGCGTGTTTCGGGCACGTCGAGCAACACAATCTTTCCGCTTTCGTCCTTGGGTTGCATGGCGTCCAACAGATACTGCGCGTTCTCTTCGCCGTAGGTGGCCGCCAAGTCCTCGTAGGTGACGCCTTGCGAAAGCCACACGCGCATGGCGCTATCGGAAAGGAGGCTGTCTCCCCGTTCGGAATAGCCGACCGCCGCCCAACTCTGACTCGGATTGTCCGAGAAGTGCTCCTTGAACCGCTCCTTCGACCCGAGAAACAGCGTGGTGCAGTCGTGCGCCCGGGGAACCACGAGCGGGATTGCGCGCGCTTTCAGGCCGAGCGTCGCGTTGCCGCACAGCCCGTAGCCCAACAGGATGGCGCTGTACGCGGTCTCTTCGTGTTCGGTTACGTCGATTTGCTCTTGGAGATAGCGCCGCAGCTCCGAGGGCTGGTTGTGACGGTTCTTGGGCGTGAACACGGGCGTGACGGCGTGTGGCGCGCGAACGATGGCGTGACACGCCTCGCGGGTTAAAACTTCGCACGCCAACAACTTCAATATCATGTGCGCTCTTCCCACTGTGCGGCGCGCTTCTTGGGGCTCAGGGCGCGCACCGAACGGCTGGCTTATTTCACCACAAGGTTGACCATCTTGCCCGGCACGTAGATCTCTTTCACGACTTCCTTGCCGCCGAGGTATTGCGCCACACGGTGGTCGTCCTTCGCGGCGGCGAGGATCGCATCCTTGGCGGCGTCCTTCGGGGCCTCGATGACGGCGCGGAGTTTGCCGTTGACCTGAACCGGCAATTGGACGGTGTCTTCTTCCAGTAGCGCGGGGTCGTATTCCGGCCACGGTTCGTAGGCCAACGTTTCCGCGTGCCCCAGCCGTTCCCAAAGCTCTTCGGCCATGTGCGGGGCGAAGGGCGCGAGCAGCAGCACGAACCGCTCCATCCACGCCTTGTTCATCTTGTCCGCCTTGTGCGCCGCGTTGACGAACTCCATGAGCCGGCTGATGGCCGTGTTGAAGTGCAGCCCCTCGATGTCCTCCGTGACTTGCTTGATGGTGTTGTGCAATACGCGCTGAAGACCCTCGTCTCCGCCGGAATCGACAATATGGGGCTGCAAGGCGTCGCCGTCTCCGATGAACAGCGACCACACGCGGCGCAGGAACCGGTTCACCCCTTGGGCGCCCTCGTCGCTCCAGGGTTTCTCGCGGTCGAGCGGCCCCATGAACATCTCGTAGAGCCGCAACGTGTCCGCCCCGAGTTCCTTCACGACCGTGTCCGGGTTGACCACGTTGTAGCGCGATTTGCTCATCTTCTCAACGAGGGCTTGGACGGGTTTGCCCGTTTCCTTTACATACCACTTGCCGTCGCTCTGCTCGACCTGCTCGGGATAGTAATACTTTCCCTCGTCGTCCCGGTAGGAATACGCCAGGATCATCCCCTGATTGAACAGCTTCTGAAAGGGCTCTTTCGTGGAGACGTAGCCCGCGTCGTAGAGCACCTTGTGCCAGAAGCGGGCGTAGAGCAAGTGGAGGACGGCGTGTTCGGCGCCGCCGACGTAGAGGTCCACGGGCATCCAGTAGTGCTCGGCTTCCTTGGACCAGGCGGCGTTGTCGTTTTGGGGATCGCAAAAGCGCAGGTAGTACCAGCAGGAGCCCGCCCATTGGGGCATGGTGTTGGTCTCGCGCCAGGCGGGCTGGCCGGTCTCGGGATCGGTGGTCTTCACCCAATCCTCCGCGCGGGCCAGCGGCGGACGGCCATCGGGCGTGGGACGGTAATCGTCCAGCTCGGGCAAGACAACGGGCAGGTCCTTCTCGGGCACGGCGCGCACCGTCCCGTCTTCCAAATAGAGCAGCGGGAACGGCTCGCCCCAATAGCGCTGGCGGCTGAAAAGCCAGTCGCGCAGTTTGTACGTGACGGTCCCCTTGCCCAGCCCGCGCTCCTCCAGCCATTCGATGATCCGGCGCTTGGCCTCCGGCACGGTGAGTCCATTAATAACGGGCGAGTTGATGAGGATGCCCTCGCCCTCGTACGCTTCCTTGTCGATGTCCCCGCCCTTCACGACTTCCACGATGGGCAGGTTATACGCCTTGGCGAACGCGTAGTCCCGCTCGTCGTGGGCGGGCACGGCCATAATCGCGCCGTAACCGTACTCATACAAAACGTAGTCAGCCACCCAGATGGGGATGCGCTCTCGGTTGACGGGATTGATGGCGTAGGCGCCGGTGAACACGCCCGTCTTGGCGGCGTCCTCCTGGACGCGCTCCTGAGCGCTGCGGCACAGCACCCGTTCCACGTACTTCTTGACTTCCTTCCGGTGCGCCTCCGTGGTCAACCGGGCCACCAAAGGGTGCTCGGGGGCTAGGACACAATACGTCGCGCCATAAAGCGTGTCGGGCCGCGTGGTGAAAACGGTAAACTCCTCGGCGCACCCATCCACCTTGAACAGGACTTCCGCCCCTTCGCTCCGGCCAATCCATTCCCGTTGCATGGCCTTGATGCCCTCGGGCCAATCCAACTCTTCGAGATCCTCAAGCAGACGCTCGGCGTACTCCGTGATCTTGAGCATCCACTGCTTCATCATGCGCTGTTCAACGGGGTCGCCGGTCTCGACGTACTTGCCGTCCTTCACTTCCTCGTTGGCGAGCACCGTGCCCAGGGCGGGGCACCA
>JAWOFY010000085.1:0-4191 GCA_046497285.1 Candidatus Hydrogenedentota bacterium | reverse complement strand
GAAGGCGTCCGAGTTTTTGGCACGACCATTGGCCATCATAATGAGACCATGGAGACGGACAACTACTTGAATCTTGTAACCTCCGGTCTCCTCTGGGCTGTGAACGAACTGGACGAATAAGGTCAACGGCGCCTCAATAACGCGTCTGAAACGGTGTGCCGAAAGCCCTGACATAGGCTAGCGGGCTATGTCAGGGCTTTTCTATTTTGGCTATTCGGCGTCCTCTTCGCGCGCGAGTTGCCCCATGGCGCTCTCGCCTTCGATGAACTGGCCGTCGCGCATGAGGATCAGCGATTGAGCAAGGGCCTTGGCCTCGCGGCGGTTGTGGGTGATGTGCAGGACGGTCACCCCGGTGTCTTGGTGCACGTGGCGAAGCAGATCCAGCATGCCGCCGTGCGTTTCCTCGTCCAAGGCGGACAAGGGTTCATCCAGAAAAAGGATGCCGGGATGCGCGGCGAGGGCGCGGCCTATCGCCACGCGTTGGCGTTCGCCGCCGGAAAGGCCATGGGGCCGGCGGTTGAGCAGGTGGCTAATCTCCAGCCACTCCGCCAGCTCATGCGCGCGGGTGGTGATCTCACGCTTGGGCCGATGCCGCACCCGCAGCGCGAAGCCCAGGTGCTCCTCGACGGTCATGGTGGTGAACAGGGCGCCATCCTGCGGAACGAGCCCCACGTTGCGGAGGCCTGGCGGCACGCCGGTTACGTCTTTCCCCATGAGATGGATGCGGCCCTGTTCGATGAGCCTCAACCCGCACGCGGCTTCGAGTATCGTCGTCTTGCCGCAGCCCGTGCGGCCCATGAGAACGGCGTAGGCGCCGCCGGGGATGTGCAGGTTGATGTTTTCCAAACAAAAACCGTCAAGCCGTATGGTGATGTTGTCGAAATGAACCATGGATTCCAACCGATTGTGCGTCTTTTCAGCCTGAGCCGGCGTGGCGCGTAATGGCGGATGCCGCGCGATTGTATCAGAACGCCCCGCCTTGGCCCGCGACACGCATGAGGATCAACACGATGAGGGAAAGCGCCAGCATCACCGACGCCACGGCGGCGGCCATGCCGAGGTTGCCGACTTGGAGTTCGAGGAATATGGTGGTCGGCATGACCTCGGTGCGCATCCGGGTCGTGCCCGCGAAGACGAGCACTGGGCCGAACTCGCCCATGGCCCGGGCCCACGCGATCGTGGCGGCGGGGATCATGCCGCGCCTTGCCTCCGGCAGCACAACCATCCAGAAGGCTTGCGCCCTGGTGCATCCCAGGGTGAGCGCCACCTGTTCTTGCCGGGGGTTGATTTCCGCGAAGGAGGCCATCATGGTGCGGGTGGCGAAGGCGCAGGCCACCATGAACTGCGCCAGAATGACGCCGGGAATGGCGTAGGTGAACGTGACGTATTGTTGAATGAATGCCCCCGGCGGCGTCTGGAACAGCATGAGCAGGCCAAGCCCAATAACCAGCGGCGGCAAGATGATGGGGATGTCGAGCATGGCGTCCACGATGCGCTTGCCCGCAAACTCCACCCGGGTCATCAGGTAGGCCGTGGGAACCGCGACCCATACCGAAAGGATGGTCGTGATCGAGCATGAGATCAGGGAAAGCATCACGGCGTAGCGGTAACCGGGGTCGGTGAATATCTCCCCCACCAAGGGAAGCTGAACATAGAACACCTTCGCCACGAGAATGCCGCCAATGAGCACGATGTACACGCTCGCGACAAGCCCCAAGGCGGCGAGGAAAGGGATGTCGGCGCGGTTCACGGGCAGCATAATACCCGTTCCGCGCCGCTTGGGAGCCGCGGCGTTTTGCCGGGTGGCGTTTGTTGGGACAGGGCGTTCCGGCTGAGCCGGTCCCATCAATTGGTTCCCTCGCCATTGGAGGATCGCGGCCGCGCTCCCTCGGGCGCCACGACTTCGAACTCTTCCACGGAGCGCCCTAGCGTCCAGCCGAACCCGAGTTCCTCATAGATTTCCTCGGATTGACCGATGAACTCATAGAGACGGTGCATCAGCTGCTTGTGATGCGATGTATGCGCCACCGTGAAGGGCTGGGCGGCCTGGGCGTACTCGGAATCGATGTGGATGACTTCGAGATTGTCCTGTTCCGGGAGCGTGTCGGTGTAATACGCCAAGGATGCGTCGGCCGCTCCGCTCACCACGGGCGGCGCCATCATGCCGGACGACGGCTGGCGCTCCACGATGTTGGGTTCAATCTCCTCGAAGAGACCCTTCGCCTTGAAGAGGCGCTCCGTCAAACCGCCTATGGTGCAATGGGTAGGATGGCCCACCACGATGCGGACGCCCTCTTGCGTTAGGTCTTCAAGGCTCTGAATGTCGTGCGGGTTGTCTTTCGCAGTCACGATGACGATGGGCGTGCTCGACACCATGGAGCCTTCCTCGAACCAGTCCTGCACCGGGTCCAGATAGTAGACGTCGCACAGCAGATACCCGTCGGGAAAGCCGAAATCAGGGTCCTGGTCGCGGATGGTCTCCAATTGGGCGTTGAGCGCGCCGCATCCCTGAAAGACCGTGTTGATGCGCACGCCCTCGCGCTCCTGGAACGCTTCGAGAATCGGCTCCATGGCCGCGCGGTTGACCCCGCCGCTGAAGAAGTTGACCTCCGGCGTGTCCGCCCAGCGGTCGCCTTCCACCACGTTGAAATGGTGTTCCTCGAACCGTTGCTGTCCTCTTTCCGGCGCGGCGAGAAACCGCGCGAAATGCAAGGCGGCGGTGGGTTGCTCCGAATCCGTGATGATGCCTACCGTGACACGTTGGGTCTCTTCCTCGAGCGCGGGATCGGTTGCGAAGTCCAGGTCAAACTGTTCGGCGATGATGTCCCAGACGATAGCGGCGTCCACCGAGCCGATGCTCACATCGTTCGCCAAGTCGTTCACGGTGGGCTTGGTTACGGTGACCTGCTCCTCAAACTCTCCCCAGCGGTCCATCCCCTCAAGAGCCGCCTTTGTGGCCTGGCCAATGGCGGCGCTCTCCGGCACGCCGGTGGCGATGCGGAAGTCTCCTTCCAACAGGTCCTCGAGCGAGGTAATCTCCCCTTGCATGCCGTCGGCGAGGGCGATAACCGGTTTCATCGCGGCCAGTGGTATGGACTCCCGCACCACTCCCTGCTCGCCGGCGCGGTCAATGTAGGATTCGTCCCCCGCAAGATAGAGATCGCCGTCATTGGCGACTTGAAGCTGGCTCAACAGGGTCCCCGACCCGCCGTATCGCACGTCAATGTCCACGGGCTGGCCGTGGGTCTCCTCGTAGTAGGCTTCGTAGTCGGCAATGGCCGCTTCGACGGGTTCTTGGATACCTGCCGCGCAGTAAAAGACCAACTCCTCCGCGTATTGCCCCCGCTCGTCCATCCAGCCCAGGCCCACCAGCGCCGCCAAAAGCGCCACCAAGACCGCTACTGTTACGGCAACTAATGTCTTTGGATTCATAATGCCTCGCTTTGGTTAGTCCCCGCCTTGTTTGCGGATCGTGCACCCTTGGCGCGGGGGAATTCAATCCGATACCCCCTGCCCCTTTTGCTTAAACATCCCGGAATTGCTTACTCGCTTACCGCCACAAGAGGTTCAACAGCAGCGGAGCGGCGCTGACGTGTTGTGGGGTGCGATCATGTGCGCCAGCCACCCCCAAACACAGGGCTACCGCGCCGGAAAAGGTCCCCGTACCGACCTCGAGCGCGCCTGTCAGATAGGCGGCGGGCAACGCGCCCGCAACGAAGGGTAGGGCCAGCGCGCGCGCGGCATCACCGCCCCCCGCGAAATAAGCGGTCCCGCCCGTAACCACAATAACATTGCATAACAAGTACACCGGGGGCAAGTCCCCCAAATCGCCGGGTAGGTTGGTGTGCAGGGTCTTGACATCCCCCGGCCCCGCGGGCCACCCCGTTTAAAGGGGGAATTGGCTTCCTCACCTATTGGGTGAAAACGGTTCACCCGATGTGGCCGCTGCGCAGAGTACATTCCTCCTTCGAAGAGGGATCACTGTTGTCCTAAACACGAAAGAGTGAGGCCGATTCAGCTCAGTGGGGACGCCTAATTGTGAGGTTCGCAATCAGCCCCACCTGCTATGACGTGCTGGCCAAGAAGAGCGTTTCGCGATGAGCCAAAGCCGCCCTGAAAGGGCCAAAAGACAACAGCCCTTCGGGCTGGGATTCTGACGCTCTGGCTTGTGGTCCGTGCCGACGTGAACGG
>JAWOFY010000482.1:0-10777 GCA_046497285.1 Candidatus Hydrogenedentota bacterium | reverse complement strand
GTCCCCCGCCTCCCCACGGCCGGTCTTATGATCCGCCGTTCGCGGATCATAAGACCGGCCGTGGGGAGGCGGGGGACCGTGGCAGTGATCTAGGTGGGAGCGTGCCCGGCCGCCAGATCGTTCTCGCCTATGCCGGTCTATCCGTGGCCGTGGTGAGTTGGGGCTTCTCCCCGGTCTTTATTCGCTTCCTGAGCGCCCCCTACGATCCCTTTACACAAGCTTTCCTGCGCTACGGAGCCGCCACCGTGGCGCTGCTGATTCTCAGCGCGTGGTTTTATCCTCGAGACTTCGAGCGGGCATGGCGGCATGCGGGAGCGCTGCTAATGCTCGCCGCGGTTCTCGTAGCCTATCAGTACACGTGGACGGCGGGATGTGCCGGCGCAAATCCGACCGTGGCTCAGCTTATCAGTAAAATCAGTCTTGTGCTGGTCATTCTGTTCAGTTTCGCGATCTTTCGCGACGAACGCTCGGTCATTCGCAGCAAAAAATTCCTTTTGGGGACGCTGTTGTGTCTGGTGGGGGTGGCGTTCGTGTTGGTGCGTGATCCCGGCCGGCTGCTTCCCACCGTCGATGTGTACACCCTTCTGGTGTGGCTGTCCGCCTTGTGCTGGGCGGTGTATGCGGTGTGGGCCCGTCACGTGTCGCTCAACATCCATCCTGTTCCCATGTTTACCGTGCTGGCCGTGTTCACCACAGTGGGACTGGGGGTTTTGGCGTTGGCTTTTGGGGAGCCCTCCAGCCTATTCGAGGCGGGCGCGTACAATACGGGCGTCGCCGTGCTCTCCGGCCTATTTCCCATTGCCGCCGCGCATCCCGCCTTTCATTACGCCCAGAAGAACCTGGGATCGGCGTACTGCAATACCCTGGAATTGCTCAATCCGCTGGTTACATATGGCGTGGCTGTAATGATTTGGCCGGAAGAACAGCTCATTCTAACCCAATGGCTTGGCGGCGCCCTTTTGCTTATGGGCGCCTTTATGGTGGTTCGGGCCCGGCGCCAGGCGGCCTCGGCTGCGGAATGATATTATTGAAAAGCGGTACTATGCTGAGCCACTTGCAGAAGGCATCCAAGGGCATGGATTACTCGGAAACCGGCGCCATCCCTCCTAAGAGACTTCTGCAAGTGGCTCAATTGGCAATCGCTTTCTTAACCTTCGGCCAATAACGCCTCTGCTTCAGGCTGGCGGGGGAAGTCAAGGCCGAGTTGTTCGGCATGGTCGAGCGCCATCTGCACATGCGCGTGACCGGCCTCTTCCCGCCCCGTTTCAACTAGCGCATACCCAAAATCAAGCAATAGCGTTGGGTCTCCCGGCCGGAGTTCAAGGGCAAACGCCAGATTGCGGAAAGCCTCCTCCGTGGCGTCGCTACGGAGCTGCGCCAACCCTAGAGTGTGCACCACATGGGGGTTATTCGGGAGTTCTTCCGCCGCCGCTTCGGCATGGCGCAGCGCTTCATCCACGTCACCGTCGGTGGAAAGCAAGAAGTAGGCGAGGTTGTTCATCACCACAGGATTCTCCGGCTGGAGGCGATAGAGTTCTCGATAGGCTTCCAAAGCCCGTTCTTCGTCTCCCTGCCGCTCCGCAAACTGCGCCAAGCGCCGCCATGCATCGGGATAGTCTGGCTCAGCCTCCACGGCTTGTTCAAGCGCGTCGCCCACGTCGCCGGCCGTCGCTTTTTCCTCGTAAACCGCCGCAAGCCCCAACCACGCATCCGCCCATCCCTCGTGGGTTTCGGCGATGGAGCGCGCCTCGGCGGTGGGGTTATCGGAGACCGTGGTTACCGTAAGAGCCCCCATGAGCTGCTCAACAAGCAGGGGCGTAGGCTCGATGCTATCGTAGACCTGCCGCAGGTTTCGATACCGATCATCGGGGAAACGCGCCTCCTGGGCCGCCAAGGCATAGGCGTAATCCCTCAAGGCCTCCGGCTCGGCGCTCAACGCATCGGCCAGTTCAACGACGCGTTCCGGGGCGTCCACCGTTTCGCCCTCAATAGCTCGTTTCAAGACGAGGGTGCGCTCTGGCCGGAGCAAATCACCAGTATCCTCCTGATGCAGGGGGGCCAGGGCGTCATCCTCTTCACCGGCGGCGATGCGCGCCGCGGAGAGAAGGAGCCTCCCCGCCAGGTTGAGTTCGTTCATGGGGATGCTTTCGAGTTGTTCGCGGGCATTTGTCCAATCGTTTTCGTGGGCCGATATGAACGCGTCAAGCCATGCCGCGGAGGTTTCCATGGCGCTGTCGCGCCGAACCTCTTCGAGTAATTCCCGGGCGGATTCTGTATTGCCCACTCGGACTTGGGCTTCGCTCAAATATAACTGAAGCCGAGCTTCTTCCGGCATGTTCTGCACGCCGCGTTTAAGCGCCTCGGTGGCCAAGGCCGTATCTCCCGTCGCTTGATAAGCTTGCGCTAACAGCAGCACCGACTCTACTCGTCGGGGAAAGGTGCTGTACGTGCTCTCTGCGTTGTAGCGGGCTTCCTCATGGTGGTCCGCTTCCATGAGCGCGCCGAACAGCGCAGCCCGGTGTTCCATCACGTCCGGATAACGAGATACGAGCTGCTGGAAGGTGGAGGCTGTGAACTCGGGCATACCCGCGTTTTGATACATCAGCCCCATGTTCAACAGCGCGACGGCGTCTTCGGGATAGGCATTCAGCGTTTCCACAAGCGTGCTGAAGGCCCGCGCGCGCATGCCCATGGCGGACATCACGGCGGCCTCCGCGTTGTTGCGAACCCGCGTGGCGTGGCCTTCGCTGGGATCCCACTCTTCGAGGACCGCCATGATGCCTTCGTGATCGCCCTCTCTGAAGTGCTCGAACAAACGCTTAAGCGGATCGTCCGCGGGCAGTGGAGTGACAAGCTCTTCCGCCATGTTCATTTGCCGGATGATCATGGCCCCCACTGCTAGGGAGCGACGCGCCTGCGGATTTTCCTCGGCGAGGATGGCCTCGCGGTTCTCGAGCAGTTCACGCAACCGGGCTTCGCGCCACAGGGTTTCCCATGTTTCGTCGGCTTCATCCGGCTGACGCGCTGCGAGCGTCTCCTCCTCCTCCTCATCAGGCTCTTCCCCACGGCGTTGCTCCGCTCGGGCCAAGCGGCGATCCACGGCGGGTTGTTCGGGTAGCGCCCGCGCGGCTATCTGAAGATACTGCAAGGCTTCGGCGTATTCATCGCGCTGCAGCATGCAGGCGCCAACGATATAGTTCGCCCAGCCGGATTCGGGTATCGCCTCGAGGATGGGTTGGGCGATTTCCTCGGCTTCCTGGAATTCGCCCGTCTCGAGCAGGCTTCGCGCTAGCGCCAACTTGAGAGTGGTCAAATATTGCCCTTCTTGGGGGGCATCGGCTGCTTCGGGATTTCGCTGCTGTTCCTCTGCCACCAGATCCCGGAGGCCTTCAATAACTTCTTCGAGATTGCCTTGAGCGCGATGGACGTCGATCAACCCCATTCGCGCTGGAAGCGATGTCTCATCAATTGTATCGAGCACGCGCCGGAATGTAGTTTCCGCTTCGTTGTAGTCCCCCTGCGCCAAATAGAGAAGAGCCAGGTTTACGTGCGCGTGTTCTTCGCCGGGATACTGATCACGCAGTTGCTCCAGGGTCTCGATAGCATCGGCGGAGGCTCCAACCCGATGTTGGGTGTGAGCGAGGAGGGCGCCTCCCTTAAGCGGATCGGCTGTGGCGAAGCTGTGCGCCATTTCAAGGGCTTCCTCCTCCCGGCCTTCCTCCACGAGCAAATGGACGGCCTCGGTATGCGCTTCCTCGTAATCACTTTTCAGTTCGACGGCCTCTTCAAAGGCTTTCAAGGCGTCCTCTGTTTCACCCTGCGCCGCAAGCGCCCGCCCCTTACCCAAATAGGCGGCGGCGTTTTCGGGGTCTGCGGCGATGGCGCGTTCGTATTCGTTCACCGCCTCGGAATAGCGGGCAATGTGGAGGTAGGTATCGCCTCGTTCTTGGAGCTGCTCGCTGCGGCGTCCGCCGCATCCCGCCAACCCTGTGGCGATTAACACTGCTGCCAGCCCGGCGCAGAACAGGGTTCGTATGGAGAAGGTGTACATGTGCGCCATTGCTCGGATCTCCTCACGCGAAGTAAATGATGTTAACAGAGATGTCTTCTAGCATGGTCCACCCATTCGTGTGGACTGATAAGAAACAAGTCACCGCCATGGAACTCCTGTCCAGTGCACTCCGTCTACTTTTAGGGAACAGTGTCTAAGAGAATGGGTGTGGCCTGCGCTGCAAAGTCCTTCAAAAGGTCAAACGTGGCTTCTTCCCCCATGGGGCCCACCATGGTCGACACGCGGATCATGGCGGATGGCATGCTTCCATGCGTCACCTGATACCGGGCCCAGCGGAAGCTATTTATAAAGAAGTTGCCTGTCAGATGATCATCGGTCTTAAACCAGTAGAGTACGGCTTCCCGCTGATCGCCCTTGACCAGCACCAATTGCCGGGCTTCAAACATAATGCCGATGGGAACCGTGGTCTGTTCGCGGATTTCCCAACCGGCGCCCACAATGCAGACTTCCGGGAAGTGGAGGCTGCGCCGGCTGGCGCCGGCATGCACGATGGTGAGCTGAACAGGCCAGTTCTGCCGTCCCACATAATTCCGGATGAGAATGTTGCTGGTCTCGAGCACTTCCTTGGTCCGCTCGTCTACTTCCTCATCGTCTCCATACTGTCTGTACTCGCCGACGTGACGGGGAACCTCGAGAACATACTCTTCCGAAGCTTGGTCCCTGGCTTGAGCTTGGTTCATGCGAATAGTGTGGTTCATGGCGAGGGCCATGGCGAGAAGGCCGATTGCGATCACATAGTGCTTCATGGTTAAGCCCTCTCTTTGTCCGGGGGCTGCGGGCCGTTTTCTGGCGTGTCTCCGGACTCGGTTGTGTCGGGCGCCAATCGGCGCAGTAAACTCTCCAAACCAAAGAACAAGATGAAGGCGACCACAAATATGAGGACGCCTGATACGTCGTGAAACGTTCCCGCCGCGGTTTCGCTTCCCCAGAAATACCCCACCACGCACAGGAGGAAGATGCGGAAAACATTCGACACAATGGCGATCGGGGCGGACATAATCAGGAGGAACACTTGCGCCCAGGGGCGCGTCTTACTGATGTAGGCCATAATGGCTCCAAACGCCAATAAGGCAATAAGGGAGCGGAGTCCGCCGCAGACTTCCCCCACTAGCAGCTGGTCATCCCCAAAATAGATGAACGAACCGTCTTGAACCATAGGCAACGTTAGGCCGTTAGCGGTGAGCACGGCGAGCTTTGTCGCCATCAGTTTCAGTTGTAACGCGAAACTCTGGGTCACCGACTCCGGCATGGGGATCATAAACAACAGAAACGCCAAGGGGAACCATATGGCTTTGGTGCGTTCCATACCGAAAAGCGCTAAGGACAAGCCGAACACCATGGGAATGAAGGAAAGCATTCCAAAGATCATGAAGTTCAGATAGTTGCCCACGAGCATGATCAGGATGGCCCCTGCAATGAGGACATGGCCCCTTGCGGCCGGTTGCAGCGGGGCGGCCATGAACTGGTGGCGCTGGCGCCACAGGAAGAACAGTGTGATAAATGGGACCAGATAACCGTGGGTGTAATACGATTCTGTTGTGCTCCAGCCATAGTGCATGCGCTGAAACGCATTCCAGTAGAGCGCTGTGAGCAAGGCGATCACGGCGCCCAACAGAATGAGCAGCCGGTAATCAAGGTCCTTGACGCCTGGTATGTGATTGGTGAGGGTCTGCGTATATTGAGTCATACGGCGCTTTCCTCTTCGGCGAGTTGTTCCGTAATCTGGTTGAGCAGCGCTTGGTCCACCGGTTGGCCTTCGTCGGACTTGGCCTCGGCTTGGCTGACGAACTCCCGCGCTTGTTCCAGGTCGCCCATGCCGAGATAGGCCTGAGCGAGGGCGATGTCCAGTTGGGCCGTGGTTGGGCCTGCCGCCTCGGCGGCGACGGCTTCCAGATCTTCCGTGGCCCCTTCGTAGTCGCCGGTATTAACGCGCAAAAAACCGCGAAGCGCGCGGTATTCCGTGGCGTCCCGCAACGCCAGGGCCTCATCCACGCTTTCAAGGGCGCTCTGTGGATTTTGTCCTTGAGCGGCAAGGAGGGAGGCTCTGCGGAAATGCATTTGCGGGGAATCCGGCCGTTGTTCCAGATAGCGTTCGCACAACGAGGCTGCTTCGCCCAAATTGCCCAACCGCCTCTGAACCTCAATCATATCGGTGATAGCGGCGAGATTCTCAGGCTCCAGCATAAGGGCCCGCGTGAAAGCGGTCGAAGCCCTGCGTAGGTTCTCCGAACCGTCCTGGGTTGCCCGAAACTGCCCCAGAAGGATCCAAAGCTCGGGATCCTCCGTGTGGTTCTCCGCTGTCATCTCAAGTAGCTCCTCCGCCTCGCCGGTTTCGCCGGCTTGACGCAACGCCCTTACCAGATTTCGCAAGGCAGTGAGGTCGGTGGGGTCGGCGTCATAGGATTCCCGGAATTCCGCCGCGATTTCGCTTGGATCTTGCTCAGACATGGCCAGGCGATTGTTTAGATTCTCCAGTTCTTGAGCCAACAGCGGATTGTCCTCGGCAAGCGGGGCAAGTTCGTCTAATCTATCGCGGGCTTCATCCGTGTCGCCGCGGTATAGCGCCAATTCGACAAGGAGTAGCTGCGCCCGGAGATTGCCTGGGTTTGCCTCCATGAGCTGTTCTAGGGTGGTCTCCGCCTCGTCAAAGTCCTCGAGGCGCATGCTCAACTCGGCGTAGCGCAACCGGGGCGAGACTTGGCGGGGAGCTGCGTTGAGGACTCGCTCTAAGTAGTTACGGGCCTCTTCCAGCGCGCCCTGTTGCGCGCGCACTTCGGACATGGCGAGGAGGGCGGGAAAATGCTCCGGATTTTCGTTGAGCACTTCGCTGAGAACAAGCTCCGCCTCGGCGGGAGCGGGGGGCGTTTTGCGCAGGAGCAGTTCGGCTTGAAGGACGCGCGCCCGCAAATTCTCCGGGGAACGCTCCTGTATGCCTTCAATGATATCTTCAGCGCGCCCGATATACTCGGGGTCGTTTGTTTGCAGACATAACCGGGCCACTTGGAGGCTGGCAGACTCCAATTGCCCCATTTGTTGGGTCTCTTCCGAGGTCTCTTCCGAGTATTCCGTATACAGGCTTTCGCGCAGGTCCAGGGCCTCGTCCAGGTTGCCGGCGCTCGCCAACAAGGTCATTTCGCTCAGACGCACCGGGAATTGTTGCTCGTCTGGCAACTGATCAAGGCTGGAGGCGATGCTTTCCAGCGCTTCTTCCAGTCCTCCCAGTTGTTCAAACATCTGCGCCCATTGAAGCGCACGGTCCCCATCAAATTCGCCGCTCTCCAATGCAAGCTCAAACTGTTGGTAGGCTTCGGCTTCATCACCTTCGGCGAGGGCGGCGCTGGCGTAAACAATGCGGAATTCATCTTCGGGAAGCCCCGCTTCTTGGGCGTTGTCTGCGACATCCCGGGCTTCTTGGGTGTCGCCCAGCGCCAGCCGTATATCAGCGAGGATCAAGTAAGGCTGGGGATCGTTCGGCTCGTGCTCCATGGCGCGTTCCAGAAGCTGCTCAACGGTACTCAGCCGTTCCCGGGGTTCGCCCCTCGCCATTCCTACTTCGAAGAGATTCACCGCGGAATTCATCAGGGCCCCGGTATCGGTGCTCCCTGAATCCAGCAAGTTCAGGGCGAGTTCGGCGAGCTGTTCGTCGCTGGTTTCCGTTCCCGCTTCGGCGGCCATGAGCAGCCGCGCCTGTTGCTCATCGGGATAACGTCGGAGATAGGATTCTAGAACAGCGCGTGCATCCGTCCGCCGGCCACTTTGGAGATACGCCACAATGAGATGAAATTGGGCGGGACCAAAGCTCGGAGCTTGGTCATGCACATTCGCCAACCGTGAGGCAGCCCGTTCGGGCTCTCCCTCCAGTAAGAACGTGCGTCCAGTTACGTACTCCCGAATAAGCGATTGACCTTCGTAGCCCTCCAGATGCTCATCCACGACTTCCATGGCATTGTCCGTGTCCTCAAGACCGAGGTAAATCTCGGCCAAGGCGATCATGGCCCCGGGATGCTCATGGCGCTCATAGGCGTCTAATGATTCGAGAATGTCCCGAGCCGTTTCCAGTTCGCCTTGGCGCTGTTTTACCTGCGCATGGGTTATCCGGCTCTGCACGTGTTCAGGTTCATTCTCCAAAGCGCGCTCCACAAGCTCCAGAGCTCTATTCGGCCGGTTCTGTTCCGCAAAGAAGGAGGCCGCCTCGGCTAAGACATCCGGATTGTCTGGAGCCAGATCGAGCGCCGTTTCGTACGCTGCCTCAGCCGCTTCGGACTCGCGCGCTTCAACATGATACTGGGCCTTTGTCAAGTGAAATTCCGGATCGTCTCCCACATGCTCTTCGCCGGCTTCCAACGCCTCGGCGGCTTGCGAAGAGAGCCCGCGCTGATGAAGCCGAATGGCGAGATTGCCATACACGTCGGCATAGGTCGTTTCTTCCTCCACCAACTCCCAGTAGAGGTCAATGGCGTCTTGCACCCGGTCCAGATTGTCCACGGCGAGGGCCTGCATATACCGGGCCTCCTCGTCGTCTGGATTCTCCTGCAGTTGACGTTGCATCTGAAATTCCAGACGGCCCCAGGATTCGGTCTCGTACAAGAGGTCGGCGAGTTCTTCCTGGGCTTCTTGATCGCCGGGCTCGTAGCGCAACAACTGCATGTAGCCCGTGATTGCGTCTTGCAGCGCGTTCGCCCGGTTATCCGTCCGCTGCAGGTTCGCTTCTATGTATTCCCGGAGGACTTCCGTGTCCCGGGGTTTGCGCGCGAGATAATTGACATAGTTGCTTGTCGCTACGCCGTACTCCTCTTCCGCCACATACTCCCGCGCGTTCGCCAGCCATTCGCGCTCTTGATGTTGCCGGTACAGGAATAGTCCGGCGGCTGCCCCGCCCGCCAGGAGGACCCCAACCAATCCAACTATCGCCAATCCGATCCATACTTTGCGTGACATAGGTCGCTTTCGCTTTCCTTAATGATGAACTAGTCTCGATAGCGGCGGAGACGCCAATCTATCGGCGTGTTAGCAATGTTCCCCGGAAATCGCGCCACACCAGGGAGAAAAACAAAGCGTCTTCGACAAGATACCGCCGCCACAACCGGCGGGGTTCCTGAAGAAGCCGCCAGACCCACTCAAGACCCATGCGTTGGACACAACGCGGCGCCCGCCGAACCTTGCCCGCCACGAAATCCAAGCTGGCCCCGATCCCTAGGGAAACAGGTACGCCGATATCCTTGTGATGTGCCAGCAGCCAGATTTCTTGTTTCGGACATCCCAGCGCGACGAAGCAAATATCGGGCCTTACATTTCGAATGGCCTCTATTGCCCGCCTGTTTTCCATGGGATCCTGCTCGAAGCCCAACGGAGGCGAATAGACCCCGGCCACCTTGAGTCCCGGATACTGCTCCTGGAGCTTCTGGGCGGCTTTCTCCGCCACGCCTTCCGCAGCGCCAAAATAGAATACCGAATGGCCTTCCTTCGCGGCCCAAGCGCTTAACGAGGGGACAAGGTCGGACCCGCTCAGTTTCTCCTTTAGCGGACGGCCCAAGAGCCGCGCGGCCCACAAAAGCGGAATTCCATCGGGCAACGCCAAAAAGGCCTCTTCATAAGCCGCCCTGATATCGGCCCGCCGGTGAAACAGGCAAATGTGGTCTACATTAGGGGTCACAACGAAGCCTGGCCTACCCTGATGTATGCGCTCGCCGATAGCCGTGCATAGGTCTTGGAAATCCATGCGGGCCACGGGAACGCCGCACACCCTTTCGTGATTCGGTTTGTCTGGCGTACTTGCCTTCACTTCGGGCAAGGAAACCGTAGATGACGCATTTGTCATAGGAAGATCGTTTACCTCTCTCAAGGTTGTTTAGGAACGCTCGCTGCTGTCGTCTTCCGACTTGTCGTCCTCACCCTCCTCATCTAGAAGCACCGCCGTGGGCAGGGTGTCATCGTTCTCTTCTTGTGACCATTGGCTGGAACTTCTTGCGCCGGATTCGGGCTTCATCAATTCGCCTTGGCCCGTCCCCGCTTTCGCCTGATCCTCCGCATAGGCGTAGTAAAGCTCTACGTTGCGTTTGAGGTAGCCACCCCGATAGGGCCGAATGCCGTTCAACACGATGCCGATGATATTGGCCCCGACCTGGTTCATGTCTTGGATGCAGCGCCGGACCATGCCCAGCGTGGACACACCAGCGCCGATCACCATGATTACGCCGTCGGCTATGGGAGCGAGGAGTTTCGCATCCGACATGAGCAGGGACGGGGGAGTGTCGATGATGATGTGATCAAAGGCGTCCTCGGCCTGCTCAAGGAATTCGATGGCGTCGCGGGAGGCGAGTTTGCCGATCAGGTCCGGGGTTTGAAAGCCCGGCCCCAACACCGAGAGTTTGGGATAAGCTGTAGCGCGCACGGTGTCCTGAGGAGAGCGCTCTCCTCGGAGAACTTCACTGAGCCCCTCAGCGCGTTCCAATCCGAATGTGCCTTCGATGCTGGGGTGTCGCGAGGTGACATCGATTACGAGTACGCGGCGATTGGCTTGCGCCAACGCAATGGCGAGGTTTGCGGTTAACGAGGTTTTCCCGTCACCCCGCGTCGGACTAACCACCAAACAGGTGTTCAGTTCAGATGCGCCTTCGGGGGGGTAGATAATGCGTGAGAGAATGCGCCGGAATTCGTCGGCTGCCAGCGAATTGGGCTGAGACCCGGTCAAAAGCGCGGCGCTAA
>JAWOFY010000477.1:0-5178 GCA_046497285.1 Candidatus Hydrogenedentota bacterium | reverse complement strand
AGGCGCCAGTCCACCCCACACCAGCGAGCTGCGGACTTCCCGTACTCTGAATCGCTCAGGGGATCGCCCGTGCAACACCATCCCCTCCGCAGCCCCGTGACCGCTTCGGACGCAACGTTTCCACCATTGGCTGAAGCGCATCATCTCCGCGTCGTGGGTAGCCATGGTGCGATCCAAACGGTGCAGGCGCCAGCCGGCTTGGCGCAGGCGCACGCACAGCTCGGGTTCTTCGCCAGCGATGAGATCCTCGCGGAATCCGCCCATTTGCTCAAACGCCTCGCCGCGGATCATGAAGATGCCACCGCATGTCTTGATGTCGCCGGTGGGCGCGCGCCATTCGAGTTGGCAGAGCCGGTTGTAAATGGACGCGTCCGGGTTCTTTTCCTGGAGCAAACCGGTCACCACGGCCATTCCCGGTTGGCTGGAAAGGTACATGCAGGCCTTAACGAGCCATCCCGGCGCCAGGGCGCAGTCCCCATCGACAAACTGAATGTAATCCACGTCCATCCCGGCCTCGCGCAGTCTCGCCACACCGGCGTTGCGACCCCGGGCGGCGGTATACGGCCGGCTATTGTCCAACTCAACCACGTCGGCGCCATATTCCCGCGCCAAAGCCACGCTATCGTCCGTCGACCCCGAATCCACATAAACAACAGCCATGGACTCCGGGTCGATGGCGCTTAGGCACGCGTGTAAGCGGGGGCCTTCGTTCCGCCCGATCACTACAACCGCGAGATTGGGCGGTGTATTCTCCATGCGGCTTTCCGTCTCTTCGTGGTTCCTGCGCACATTGTACGGGGCACAGAGGCCCTGCGGCGCTCATACGGTATGCCCTTAGGGTACGGGGCACATCTCTGTTCTTATCAGTCCTCTCCCTGGTCCTCTTCGGGAGGGTGGTAGAACTTAGGCGCGTCGTCTTCTTGTATATCGGACCGATAGGGGGCCTTCTTAACGTCCGGCCGCTTCTCCTGTTCGCCAATCGGTTCCCCGGCCTGTTTATGTTCGGAGGGGGCGTCCGCGCTGTCTTGGCCGCCCTGTGTTTTGCGCTGTTCACTCGCACTGGGCTGGTTCGGGCCGGTTTCTTCCCCGGTCGCGTCTGCCGCATCCGCTTCAGCGCCGGTTTTGTCCTTGCGCTCCGCCTGCCCTTTATCTTTGTCGCTATCTTTTCTAGAGGACTTGTTCTTCGAGTGTTTGCTCTTGGAGCTTTCCTCGCCCGTCAGGGAGTCAATGTAATCTTCCGCCGAATAGCGCGAAAGTTTGTTGACCTCTTTCTGCACGGGTTTGAGTTCCTTGCTGAGATCTTTTTGTACATCCTCCACGTAGCCGCGTACGTCACGGATGGTGTGGGTAACGATCTTGGCGAACTCGGGAAACTTCTCCGGCCCGATAACGATCAGGGCTATTCCCGCAATGATAACAAGTTCTGTAATGCCCAAGCCTAGCATAGTCTACTACCTTTATGAGCCGGGTCCGCCGGCGTCCGAACTCGCGTCATCTCCCGCACGCCGCCGGCGCACCACGAGATACGAAATCCAAATGCTGCCCTCATACAACAAGAACAAGGGGATTACCATGATAAACATGGAGATTGGCTCGGGCGGCGTGAGGAAAGCCGAGGCGACCGTCATGACCACGATTGCAATTTTCCGGTATTGTTTAAGCGTTTCGGGGGAAAGCAGGTCCATGTACACAAGAACCAGCACCACCATTGGAAACTGAAACGCGATGGCGAAACCGAGCAATCCCTTCAAGATCAGCGAGACGGTTTCGTTCATGCGCAACTGAATGTTGACCCCCTCCGGCGCCCAGTCCATCAGGTACGGGAGTACGAGGGGGAAAATCAAGAAATAGGCGATGGCCACACCCGCCAGCCCCAATACACTGCCGCCGGCGATGAGTATGCGCACGGCCTGTTGCTCCCGGGGGCGCAGTCCGGGAAACACAAATGCGCAAAGCTGGTACAGCACCAAAGGCAGCCCCAGGATGAGCGCCCCGTAAGCCGCCAGCTTCAGCCGGACGAGGAATGGCTCCAACGGATTCAGGGCGGTCCATTCGGGCGCGGCCTGTTCGGAGTTCGCTGGCGGCTCGTCCGGAGCGGCCTGTTCGGTGTCTCCGCTGGCTGCCTCCGGGGTGACCAGCTCGACGAGGTCCTCGTCTTGCAGTGGCCGCAAAGGCATGCTGACGGCGGCAAAAATGTAATCCGAGACGGCGTAGCAGACAAGGAAGCCTACAAAAAGCGCCACGGCGGAGCGGATAAGGCGGGTTCGCAGTTCCCCGAGATGCTCGGTGAACGTCATCCGCGCTTCTTCTGAATACACTATCCGAAATCCTTTGGCCTTGTTTCCGGGTTTACGCTAGAATGCTCACCCCCTCTGGTGGACCTGCCCAAACCGTGGCGCAATCACCGCCAGCCCACCCTCGTGCGATCTCTATCCCAAAATCGGGACTGCGCGCCGTCTTTGGGCCTTCACGCCCCATTGGATACGGATCGGGACGGGTAAAATTCATCCCTTGGCCGGCGGGCCGCTGGCGTGCAAGGTTAACCGAGTATGGCGACGTGAGGGAGCCGATCCGCGCCACATCCCCATGATACTCCGCGCAGCGAGGTAAACGCAAGGAAAGCGCCGCCCGTCAATCGCTGGCGCCGGACGCTGGCAGCTCCCGCTACAGCGGTTGCTCATGCACGGGTTGAGCGTCTTCTTCGCGCGCCGCTTCTCGCATGGCCCGGCGCTTGCGCCACATCCGGCGCAAATACATAAGCTGCAACACCGCCATGGTGACCACGGCCGCCACGAAAATAAACCAGGGAGCCTGGTGTGCAACCCGCGCGGAGAGTTCCCGCATGAAATCAAACAGCAACACCCATGCGGTCACGGCAAGCAGGTTTCCGGCGGTAATAGCGGCGATGGTGATGGGTATGCGTATTCCGACGAGGTGGCCCACAATTCCCCCGGCAACCGCGCCCGTGCCCCACAGGGGGATAAACACGAAAACGGCGAGCCCCATGGCGCCAAAGGGCCGCACCCGTTTCTTGTTGTGTTCGGCCTTTTCCCGGATGTTGGAGATGACGGGGCCGACCACGCTCATGCGCGCTGCCCGGCGATAGCCCTCAATAAGAAGGGGGTAAAGGAGAAGCAGCAGAAAGACGTCTTGAAGGCCTGATTGGTAAAGGATGAACAGGAAATCGTAGTCCAGGTTCAGGCTCAGACTTACGCCAAACACCCGCCCCGCAACGATCTGGCCCAATACGACTTGCCACAGCGATGCATACGGGTCAGGACGCAGAAAGGCCAGGATCCCCATGGACAACAGCCATGCGCTCACCGAAACCACAGCGGCCTTTTTCACATCCCAAAGCGTGTGATCAAGCGCCGCTCTTTCGCCGGGATCGGATTTCGACATGCTTCGCTTCTTTCCGCACCGCTGTATCGGAACGCTTTACTGACCTTTGCTCCGCCGGCGCTGACGTCACCGGTGGCAAACTTCCCGCTTCCGGGAAAGAGTGCTTCAACGCTGAACAGTTGCCAAAACTATGGAGTCAGTATACGGGACTTGAGGGGATGCTTCAAAAACGGGGCCGGGGCCTTTCTCCGGCCGTCAGAGGATTCCACGCTTGTTAGCATCCGGCGCCGGTGTTCCTCTATCATTGACGGGTATGAAATCCAAAGAAGCCGTTTCAAGACGTGTCATAACAACCTAGAACTAGGCACAGGGAGGCCGTGAAACTATGACTGAATCCACTCTTGCGGGAAAAGGCGCGGTTGTGACGGGAGGAAGCCGCGGCATTGGGCGGCACATCGCCCGGGCGCTTCACGAGGCGGGGGCCTCGGTGATCATCACCGGCCGAGATGAGGCCAGGCTTCGCCAGTCGGCCGAACAGATCGGGTCCCGTTGCCATTTCGTGGTGTGCGACCAACGCGATCCCGCTTCTATCGACGCCATGGCGGCGCGCGTCCGGCAGGACCACGGCGAGCCGGATATCCTCGTCAATAACGCCGGCCTCGTCCGGGGCGCGCCGGTGACGGACATGAGCCTGGAGGATTGGCGAACCGTGTTGGAGACCAACCTCACCGGCGTCTTCCTCACGACCAAGGCGTTCCTTCCGGGCATGATCGCCAGAGAACGGGGCGACATCTTCATGATCAGTTCGATGTCGGGCAAGAAGGGGGACGCGGGAGGCTGCGCCTACAATGCCAGCAAGTTCGGCCTTCAAGGATTCGCCCAGGCCGTGAATTACGACGTGCGGAAGCACAACATCCGCGTGATGGTCCTCAACCCGAGTTCCGTGGACACAAGCGACGAGCCCGGCGCTGCTCATGGACATGGTGTCTGCCTGCATGCCGCCGACCTCGGCGCCACCGTGGCGCATCTCGCGGCCTTGCCCGGCCGCACCCTTGTGCGCGACATGGACATTTGGGGCACAAACCCGCCATGATGGGGCCAATTTGACGAAAGGAGATGGATGACTCCCCTTCTCGATAGAATGAGAGCGTACGCCGGAAAGATGACCACGGCGTCCCCCGATTCGCAGGGAGAGACTACCCTGGCGCGGGTGCGGGCGGGATTTATCGCCCTGCTCACGGCCGCGCTTGTGATGGGACATTTTCTCACACCGGTCGGCGATGACTTGTTTCTGCACGGAAGTCACGTGTTCTTGCGCAACATGTTCCTGATCCCCGTGATTCTGGCGGCGATCTGGTTCGGCGTGCGCGGCGCCTGCATCACGGCGGCCGCCATAAGCCTATTTTATGGGCCGCACGTGGTTCTCCATTGGGAGGCGCGGTCCGGCGAACACATCAACCAAGCCGCCCAACTCGCCATGCTATGGGGAGCCGGGATCATCGGCGGGCTCCTCGTCAACCGGGAGAAGCGGGCGATGCAAGCCATCGCCCATTGCCACGAAGGCACGCTGGTCGCCCTGGTCACGGCCCTCGACGCGCGGGAACGTGACACGCAGTTGCATTCGCTGCGGGTTCGCGCCTACGCGGTGCTGTTGGGCCAGCAGCTTGGCTTGACGCCTAACCAGCTCGCCATCCTTGGCGAGGCGGCCCTGCTCCACGATGTCGGCAAGATTGGGGTGCCGGACGCCATCCTGCTGAAACCGGACGGGCTTACAGCGAAAGAACGGGAAGTGGTGGAAAAACATCCCATCACGGGAGAGCGCATCTTGCGGGATGT
>JAWOFY010000467.1:0-7488 GCA_046497285.1 Candidatus Hydrogenedentota bacterium | reverse complement strand
CCTGGACGAACGAAAAACGCAAAGGAGAATACTCATGAATCCATTTGACTGGAGCCCGGCAATGATCCACTCCATTGTGATGCATTTCCCAGTGGCGCTGGCTTTTCTGGGGATACCGGTGGTGTGTCTGGGCTTTGTGGGCGACCCCGAACGGAACGGCTTCCGTTGGCTCGCCGCCGTCGCGTACCTGTTGCTCGTCGGCTTCGCCTTTTTGGCGGTCGAGACAGGCGCAACGGCGGAAGCCGAGTTGCCGGACACGATCCCGCAAGAGATACAAGAGGAAGTCGATCGCTATGGACAACTTTGGGAACCGGTGTGGATCCTGGCGGGCGCGACGGCGATTCTTCTTCTTTTGAGCATCATGCGCTTCTCTTGGTTGCGCAAACTCACCATGTTCCTCGCGCTGATCGTCAGCCTGGTGACCGCCGGCTGGGTGGGCGTCACCGCGCATCAAGGCCATGTGCTGGTCTATGAATATGGCCTAGGCACGCCCGCCATGGACGAGCTCTATACCGAAGAAGCCGAGGAGGTGGAGGAGTCCGAAGAGCCAGGGGAACCGCCTGAAATTCCCGAGGAGGAGGTTGAGGAGTCCGAAGAGCCCGTCGAGCCAGGGGGATTGCTTGAGCTTCCCGAGGAGCCCGAGGAACCCACCGACCCGGTGGAACCACCTGAGCTGCCTGATATGGAGGGAGAATCGATCGAACCAGTCGAAGAACCTGAGGAAGAGCCCGAGGTGGAGATAGAGATCGAGGAACCGGTAGAGGAAGAACCGCTGGAAGAGCAGGAAGAAGAACCGGCGGAGGTCCCGGAAGAAGCTGAGGACGAAGAAGAAGAAGAGGAACCGGCGGACGCGATGGAAGAGGCCGAAGATACCGCATAGCCTTGAACGTGGGGCGGCGCCGAATGCTTTGGTCGGCGCCGCCCTTTCCAACAAGTAGCAGCGGCCTTCCAAGCCATGAGTGCAGGCGGCATGGCCATGCCGGACCATGGTTCACCCACTGAAAAGCCCATTCCCACGCCGCCGCGTGGAAGCAGGCGGCGCTTATATGGTACGCTTGTGTCATGATGTAAGGAGGGGGGCGGTCTCTTCCTTAACCTGCAGGGTGTGGTCCTTGCCGGGAATGGACAAGCGTCGCTCCCGTGTTTTAATTCTCCCGAGCCGTTCAAATGCTCTTCCCGCTGGCGGGGTCAATGTGGGGCCCGTCCAATTATTACGGCCAATAATGCAAACAACCAAGGAATATGTGGTTCATGGCGAGTGATCAGCGTCACACTCCCAAGCGCGGAGGATTTCAAAGCACTCCTCTGCTGGATACGATTGATTCTCCGGCGGATCTCAAGCGGCTGGAGGTCGGTAAGTTGGACAATCTCGCTGCGGAGATCCGCGCCAGGATTATCGCCACGGCGGCGGCCAACGGCGGACATCTCGCCCCCCATCTGGGCGTGGTGGAACTCGCCATCGCCCTTCATTATGTGTACGACACGCCCAACGACGTCGTGATTTGGGACGTGGGCCACCAGAGCTACGCCCATAAACTTCTTACGGGAAGGCGCGAGGCTTTCCCCACCATCCGCAAGAAAGGCGGCCTCTGCGGTTATCCCACTCCCCGCGAAAGCCCCTACGACCCCTTTGGCGTGGGACACAGTTCCACCTCGATCTCGGCGGCGCTGGGCATGGCCGTGGCGCGGGACCAGCAAGGCGGTAACAAGAAAATCGCGTCGGTCATAGGCGACGGCGCCATGACGGCGGGGATGGCTTTCGAGGCCTTGAGCCACGCAGGCGCGCAAGGCTCGGACATGCTGGTGATCTTGAACGACAACGAAATGTCCATAAGCCAAAGCGTGGGCGCGTTGTCCGCGTACTTCAACCGGCTCGTGACCAGCGGCCTCTACAACCGGGCCAAAGGCGACGTGAAGACGTTGCTTCAACGCACGCTGGGCTCCAACGTCACCAAGGCGGCCCAGCGTTTCGAGCACTCCGTGAAAGGGTTCCTCATGCCGGGGACGTTGTTCGAGGCCCTGGGTTGCCGCTACGTCGGCCCGTTTGACGGCCACGATTTGCCCGGCTTGGTGGAGTGTCTGCAAAATCTTCGCGAGATGGACGGGCCCATCTTCTTTCACACTGTCACCCAAAAGGGCAAAGGGTATCGCTACGCCGAGGATGATCCTCAGACCTACCATGGCGTGAAGGCCTTTGACATTGATACGGGCCGGTTCATATCGCCAGGCGCCGCCCCAAGCGAACCCACGGCGCCCTCGTTCACAGAGGCCTTCACCAACGCGTTGCAAGAAGCCGCGCGCGAAGACAGCCGCGTGATGGGCGTCACCGCCGCGATGGCCAGCGGCACCGGCTTGGCTACGCTGCAAAAGGAGTTTCCCAAGCGCTTTCTGGACGTGGACATCTGCGAACAACACGCCGTGACCTTTAGCGCGGGGCTAGCCACGCAAGGCATGCGCCCGGTGTGCGCGATCTACTCGACCTTCCTTCAACGCGGCTACGACCAAGTGATTCACGACGTCTGCCTTCAAAACCTACCGGTGGTCTTTGCCTTGGATCGCGCCGGCGCGGTCGGCGAGGACAGCCCCACCCAGCAGGGCGCTTTTGACCTTTCGTTCCTGCGGAGCGTGCCCAACCTGACCGTGTTGGCCCCCCGCGATGCCGAGGACCTTCGGACCATGCTTTTCTGGGCGCTGCGCCAGACCGGTCCCGTCGCGCTTCGTTACGCACGGGGCAAAGCTCCCACGATTGCCGGCGTTTCGGACAACGGAACCGGCCGGCGCAAGGCGAGCCAGGGTGAAATCCTGCGGGAAGGCAAGGACGCCATGTTGCTGGGGGTTGGACCGGTCCTCAAGGCGTGTCTGGAAGCGGCCTTGCGGTTGGAAGAAGAAGGGCTCCAAGTGGGCGTGGCCGACGCCAAGCTCGTGAAGCCCTTGGACACTGGCCTAATGGACCGGCTGCGCGGAACGCCCCTCATCACGGTGGAAGAAAACACCATGGTGGGCGGATTTGGTTCGGCGGTGCTCGAATACCTTGAGCAGACCGGCCGCCTTGGCGAGGCCCCAATCCGGCGGCTCGGATTCCCCGACCGGTTCATCCCTCATGCGACGCGCGACGAGCAGTTGGCCGATCTCGGGCTCGACGCCCACGGCATCTTCAATGCGGCGCGCGATTTTCTTGGTCAAGCCAAGACCGGCTCGGGCGCGGCGCTTCACGCGGAATGACATGTGTTACCCCAACGCCGGATAAGGATTCGCAAGAACCGTATCGCCGCCTTCCAGGCGGCTCATAAAGAGGCCGGCGGTACATTCTCACCCATTGGGTGAGGATGAATGTCCTTTTCAGGCGCGAGGAACAAGGACATCAATATATCTTGGGCTGACTTCTCCGGCGATTGGGGTGTTAGCAAGACCGTAAGCGTCCAATCGACAGTGGTTGAGCGGGTGGTTTCCGCTGCTGGGCTTTCGCCGGGCCGGTCTGGTAAAATGATTGTTAAAGCACTGTAGCCCCCAAAAATCGCGTTTGTCATAGTCCCCTAAGAGACATCCCTCCTGATTCCCTTAGGCGAGCAAAAGCGCGTAAGTTTTCGAGGGAATAGTAGTGGCCGTACGCATACCCAGTATGTCTTTTGGTTGGTTTTTGGGCCTGAACCTGCCGAATCAGCTCACGTTGATCCGGATGGTAATGGCGGGTGTTTTTGTCGTCCTGATGGCCATAAACACCCTAAGCACCCTTGTTGTGGCCTACATCTTGTTTACGGCTGCCGTGATAACCGATTATTACGATGGGAAGATCGCCCGCGAGCGCAATCTCATCACCAAGTTCGGAAAACTCCTTGACCCCGTGGCGGACAAGATCCTCTTGAGCGCCGCCTTCATCATGCTCATGGCGATGCCGGACTTGGAACTGCCCGCGTGGGCGGTGATCATTGTGGTTGCGCGGGAGTTCATGGTGACGGGCGCGCGGTCCTTCGCGGCAAGCGAGGGCATCGTCATACAAGCCAGCGAATCGGGCAAAAACAAGACGGCGCTGCAAATGGTCTACGTTTTCGCCTTTCTACTTCTGGTGGTCGTGGGACGGTTTCTCATGCAATGGGACTTCGCCTTCGCCGATCTCTATCAGGATCTGGTTCGGCTGGCATCCTTCTGGGGCATCATGGCCGTAGCCCTGTACACGCTTTATTCGGGAGTTCATTTCCTTTGGGTGAACTGGCGTCAACTTTTACCGGATCATCAAGCGGAGTGAGCCAGAGCCTGGGCTCACAGGCCGTCGTGGACCTCAATGCGTACGCCCACAACCTCACGGTTGTGCGCAACCTTATTCCCCGCGAATGCCAGATCATGGCCATTGTTAAGGCCAACGCCTATGGCCATGGGGCCGTGCGGATCGCCCAGCGGGCGCTCGCCGAGGGGGTCTCCATGCTTGGCGTGGCCAACGTGGAGGAAGGCATCGAATTACGCGCGGCCGGCATTGACGCGCCCATTGTGGTGCTTATGCAGCCGCCACCGGCGGCGATTGCGCTGGCGGTGGAGTACGGCCTAAGCCTTACCCTGTCCGACACGAAATCGAGCGAACGGGTGGGTGAGCTGGCGCGCCGCGCGAATAGGATCGTATCGGTTCACGCCAAAGTTGATACGGGCATGGGCCGCCAAGGATTCGCCTTGGCCAACGCCGTCAATGAGATGCTTTTTCTTACGCGCATCTCCCACATCGACATCGAAGGGGTCGCCACGCACTTCCCCGTAGCCGATGTGACCAAGAGCCCTTTCACAGCCGACCAGGTCAAGGTGTTCCGCCAGTTGCTCAAACAATTGGAGAAAGAAGGCGTACCTTACGAGGTGGCCCATGCGGCCAACAGCGCGGGCATCATCAATTGTCCCGCCAGCGCCTTGGACATGGTGCGGCCGGGGCTAATGACCTACGGCGTGTGGCCCACCGATCAGCCCCCCGAGCACAACCGCCTCGAACCGGTCCTGCGATGGGAGGCCCCCATCGTGCTCATCAAGGAGATTCCCGCCGGAACCAGCATCGGCTATGGACGCACCTACATCGCCGGAAAGGCGATGCGCGCCGCCATTGTGGCGGTGGGGTATGCCGACGGCTATAAGTATGGGCTCTCAAACCGTGGCGAAGTCCTTATCCACGGCAAGCGCTGCTTGGTCCGCGGCACGGTCTCCATGGACCAGATTGTCGTGGACGTGTCCCATGTGCCCGAGGCGAACCCTGGCGATATGGCCGTGCTTATCGGCAAGAGCGGCGAGGAACGAATCACGGTGGAGGAACTCGCGGAAAAGGCGGGCGTTATTCCTTACGATGTGCTGACCGGTATCGGTCCGCGCGTCAGCCGTTCCTACCGCGAATAAACCGGAGTCTGGATGCCCAATCATTACCTCGTCGATGGCTATAACCTGCTTCATTGCACTACGGCGTATAAGCCGATGCTGCGGATGGGGCTTGAGACAGCCCGCGACGCCCTTATCAATCAACTCTCGCTTTTCTGCGCCAACGCGCAGGATTCCGTTACACTTGTGTTCGACGGCAGTGAACGCCGCGAGAGCAGCGTGACGCCCTTCCCGAGCGTGCCCCGCCTTGAAGTGCGCTACTCCCCTGACAAACACTCCGCCGATACCGTGATCGAACGCCTGATATACAACACCCCGGAACGAACCCGCGCCGTGGTGGTGACGAAGGACCGGGGACTAAGGGAACTCTGCCAAGGCATGGGGGCCTTCTCCATGGTTCCAGAGAGTTTCCTGACCACGCTTCGGGAATGGGAATCCCAAACCACGCAGCACGTGCAGACGCACCATGCCCGCAAAAACATAGCCGCCGTGGAAGAACGCCTAGAGCCCGGTCAGCTCAAACAATTGGAAGAATTCAAGAAACGCCTTGGTTCCTAAAACTTGGCGCGCGTTGAAAGTCGAGAGCATTACTTTGTAAGGTTGGAGAAGTACGCCGCGGAAACACGGGACGTGGGATGGCCAACCAGACCGCAGTACGCGGCATAGACGAGAAGGAAGAACATGGGGTTAAACGATGACATGTGTAATTGCGCTTGATCAAGGGACCACCAGTTCACGGGCTATCGTCTTTGATCGGAAGGGGCAAGCCCTCGCCATCACTCAAGAAGAATTCACCCAGCATTTTCCCCGATTCGGGTGGGTGGAGCACGACCCCCGCAAACTGTGGGAAAGCCAATGGCAAGTAACGCTGGCGGCCTACGATAGCTGCGGCCTGCACAAGGCAAGCGTGGCGGCCGTCGGCATCACGAATCAACGCGAGACAACCATCGTGTGGGATCGTTCGACAGGCCAACCCATCTATCCCGCCATTGTTTGGCAAGATCGGCGGACGGCGGACATCTGCGAACGGCTTAGAAGCGATGGAACCGAGCCGCTTTTCCGCGAAAAGACAGGCCTTGTGCTTGATCCTTACTTTTCCGGAACGAAGATCAAGTGGCTGCTGGACAACGTCGATGGCGCGCGGGAACGGGCGGAGCGGGGCGAGCTGGCCTTCGGCACGGTGGATACGTGGCTCGTGTGGCATCTCACCAAGGGCGCGCATCACATGACCGACATTTCGAATGCCTCGCGCACCCTGCTCTTCAACATCCACACCGGGACATGGGATGACGAGCTGCTACAACTGCTTAACGTCCCCCGCGAATTGATGCCCGAGGTGCGCTCTTCCAGCGAAGTCTATGGCGAAGTCGCGCTGGACGGCCCGCTCAAGGGGGCGCCGATTGCGGGCATCGCGGGCGACCAGCAGGCAGCCCTATTCGGCCAGATGTGCTTCAGCCAAGGCATGGCGAAGAACACCTACGGCACGGGCTGTTTCATCCTCAAACACACGGGGACCGAGCCGGTGACGTCGAAGAACAATCTGCTGACCACCGTGGCGTGGCGCATTGGCGATCAGACCGAATACGCCCTCGAAGGCAGCATCTTCGTGGGCGGCGCCGTGGTCCAATGGCTTCGCGACGCGCTTCGAGTGATTAAAACGGCTCCCGAGGTTGAAACCTTGGCCCGGCGCGTCCCCGACGCGGGTGGCGTATACTTCGTGCCCGCCTTCGCGGGGTTGGGCGCACCCCATTGGGACCCGTACGCCCGCGGGACGATAACCGGCATGACACGCGGAACCACCGCCGCTCACATCGCTCGGGCCGCATTGGACAGCATCGCCCTGCAATCCCTGGACGTGCTCACGGCCATGGAACAAGATTCGGGCATCCCCTTAAAGGAACTCAGGGTGGACGGCGGGGCCTGCATGGATGATTTGCTCATGCAGATTCAAGCCGACCTGCTACAGGCCCCGGTCCTGCGGCCCAAGTTCACGGAGACCACCGCCTTAGGCGCGGCCTATCTGGCGGGGTTGGCCACCGGGTTCTGGCGGGACCGGGGAGAAATCGAGCGGCAGTGGCGTTTGGACTGCCGCTTCGAACCGTCGTGCCGCCCGGAGCAGGCCGAACAGCTTCGGCGCGGATGGCGCCG